>JAEURO010000317.1 GCA_016788345.1 Chthonomonadaceae bacterium | reverse complement strand
TCGGGCACGTTCGTCTACGACGGCAACGGCAACCCGACGACCTACGCGGGGGGTACGCTCACTTTCGACCCGATGGACAAGATGCTTTCCATATCTTCGAGCGGGACGGGGAGTTACCGGTACCGGGCGGACGGGCTGCGGGCTTGGAAAGGGTGGAACGTGACGATCCCGACAACGAGCGGGATTCCGGTCAGTGGGGCGACTTACTTTTTGTACGATGGAGGAAACCCCGTCGTCGAGATGGATTCTTCTGGGGCGGTGACGGCCATCAATGTCTTCGCGCACGACGGTCTGGTCGCGCGGGTCGAAGGCTCGACGGCCAAGTACTACCAGTTCGACGCGCAAGGGTCCGTCGCGCACCGGACGAACTCTTCAGGCTCAGTGACTTCTTCGTCGAAATATGAAGCCTACGGCAAACACGTCAACATCCCCGGCTCGACGGTGGACACCTACGGCTGGAACGCGCGGTGGGGCTATTACTATGACTCCGAGACGGGGCT
>JAEURO010000316.1 GCA_016788345.1 Chthonomonadaceae bacterium | reverse complement strand
GACCATTCCCAGCGTCCTTCGCGCTTGCGCTCGTAAACCGAGTAGCCGTCGTTGCGGCGGCGCTTTGGTTGATTCCGTATCCCGTTCATTGCTCTTGCCATGTACACTGCCTTCTTGACGGTTATTCTGACGGCTAAGAACCTGGATTTCTGTGGACTTAGCCGTCAAACTGTGGACAATGATACCTTCTTTCAGGTTCAAATTGGACGACTACGGACGACAAAATACGGCATGTCATTAACTGTTAATCAGCGGGTCGTAGGTTCGAGTCCTACTGCGGCAGCCACTTTTTTAGGTTCAAAAAGCCCCTTTCAAGGAGCTTTTTTGTTTGATGCGAGCCTGGCGATTGCGAACGTAGGCGGATCGTGATGAATTCTTGTGGTGATTGGCGGGGGCTGTCGGGAAGAGTTGGGTTCACGCGGCCACGGTCCGGTTTCACGATTGTTTACGGCGAGCGAACCAAGTTCTAGGCTTTGCTAAACAATTAACACCATCGCAAATTCC
>JAEURO010000315.1 GCA_016788345.1 Chthonomonadaceae bacterium | reverse complement strand
ATCGGCTCGGCGGTCTACTTCAGCATTTGGCTCGCTTGGTTCCTCATCGGAACCCATAGCTAAAAGCAAACTGGCCCCTCATCATCGTGATGAGGGGCCAGTTCTATCTAAGTCCCGGTGACTTAGTGGTGGTGGCCGTGGCCTTCGTCTTCCTTTTCAGGAGCGTCGGCGATGGCGCATTCGGTGGTCAGCAGCAGGCCGCTGATCGAAGCCGCGTTTTGCAGACAGGTGCGAACAACCTTAGTCGGGTCGACGACGCCAGCCTTGAGCAGGTCTTCGTACTGCAGGGTGGCGGCGTTGAAGCCCTTCCCTTCGCGCTGAACCTTCTCAACCACAACCGAGCCTTCGACGCCGCAGTTTTCGGCGATCGTGCGGAGCGGAGACTCTACGGCGCGGCGGACGATGTTGATGCCGATTTGCTCGTCACCCTCACCTTGCAGCGTGTCGAGAACCTTACCGGCGAGCAACAGAGCTTGACCGCCACCGCTCACAACGCCTTCTTCCA
>JAEURO010000314.1 GCA_016788345.1 Chthonomonadaceae bacterium | reverse complement strand
AGATCTCGCCCTTTTTGGTCGTCACCTGATAGTCCACGCTCGGCGCGGTCAAGATGAGATCGAGATTGAATTCGCGCTCCAGACGCTCGCGGGCAATGTCCATGTGGAGCAAGCCGAGGAACCCGCAGCGGAATCCAAAGCCGAGCGCATCGCTCGATTCGGGCTCGAATTGCAGGCTGGCGTCGTTCAGTTGCAACTTCTCGATCGCGTCGCGCAGACCGACGTACTGGTCACCGTCGGCCGGAAATAGGCCGCAGAACACCATGCTCAGCGCTTTGCGATATCCGGCGAGGGCCTCGGTCGCGCGGTTTTCGCGGTGGGTAATCGTGTCGCCGACTTGCGCGTCGCCGATGGTCTTAATCGCGGCGGTGATGAAGCCGACCTCGCCGCAATTCAGGCCATCGTTCACGGTGAGACCCGGCCCGAAGTGACCCGTGGAATCGACATCAAAATTGACTCCCGAGGCCATCATCGCGATTTTCTCGCCCTTTTCGATGGCGCCGTCCACCACGCGCA
>JAEURO010000313.1 GCA_016788345.1 Chthonomonadaceae bacterium | reverse complement strand
GCCCGTACGGGTCGAGTGTTATGACATCTCAAACATTCAGGGCAAGGCTCCTGTGGGTTCAATGGTCGTTGCGGAAAACAGCGTTCCAAACCCTAAGGAGTATCGTCGGTTCAAGGTCAAGTACCAGCCAGAGAGCCCGGACGACTTCGCGATGATGAACGAGGTCATTTTGCGGCGGCTTCGCGCCTATGTCGATAGCGACCCGAAGTTCTCGGTCCTTCCCGACCTCATCGTGATCGACGGCGGCAAGGGACAACTCTCGGCCGCGATCAAGGCGCGGGATAAGCTGGGGGTGCAGGTGCCCATGGTCGGGCTGGCAAAGAAGCAGGAGATCCTTTATACGGAAGCCCCCTCCTCGTCTGATGTTTGTGCAGATGAGGAGGGGGTTGGGGGTGGAGACATCCCCTTCCCCTTGTCGGATGGTTCGGGCCGGGTGGGGGAAGGGGTAGGGGATGGGGGTTATGGTGCTCAGGAGAGCGATAAATCTAGAAATCTAGCAGATGACCGTCACCCCCAACCC
>JAEURO010000312.1 GCA_016788345.1 Chthonomonadaceae bacterium | reverse complement strand
AACCCGCAACAGAGCGCCCCGTGCCGAAAGCCTGAGATCTCGCAAGGAACACTCTCGCCACGCACCAACTCCGCTCGCTGACCGTTGCTCGGTAGCAGAAAAAACTCTTCGGCAGTCAACCATCGCGTCGGCGATGATTTGCAAACCTCAAGGTTCATAGCGCCTTCTTGATCAGCGCTTCGATCTCGGCTTTGGGGCCTGAGCCAAGCTTCTTCTCGACCACCTTGCCGTCCTTGAACACGAGCAGCAACGGAATCGATTCAGCGCCGTACTTCGCCGCCAGTGCCTCGTCGACATTGACCTTGCCGACTTTGGCTTTGCCTTCGTACTCGGCAGCCAGTTCTTCGATCGTGGGACCAATCGCCATGCACGGTCCGCACCAGGTCGCCCAGAAGTCGACCAACACCGGCTGCGAACTTTGCAGCACTTCTTTCTCGAAATTCTGCACGGTTAACGTGACATACTTGGCGTCATGCTTGCCGGCTGATGCGGTCGGCGGGTTGACGGCCGAGCCGGTGCAA
>JAEURO010000311.1 GCA_016788345.1 Chthonomonadaceae bacterium | reverse complement strand
AACAGAATCTTTCTCCAAAAGAAAAGATTTTTCGCAAAAAATGAAAAGAGAGAGAGAGAGAGAAAAATCATTCGATCGAATTTTTCCAATTTGAATAAAACGAAGAAAAGAAGATATTCGTATTTGAAATAAAATCAAGATGAACAAAGAGGCGAGAGAGATGAATAGGGAACAGCGATGGGATCGGTTCGTGTTTTTCTCGAACCGAACCGAACCGAACCGAACCGAACCGAACCGAATGAATTTAGCTGCAAAACTGGCAAAAAATACCGTTCTAAGCTGGTATTTGGGGTAAACTGTCTAGCTATATGCCGGCATCGAAATCCACTCAAATATTTCGATCTGCAGTTTTGGATTTCTAAATTCAGGACTAAGATTCGTTGCAGATTTCGGCTTTGACAACTCGAGTTTTTGATAATTCGATTTTGGTCTCGGAATTAGGTTTTATGTGTCTCAGAGTCTTGCGATAAAGTGCTAGGATAGTAATCGTTTCAAATAATTACATCCTCAGTTTTATACCG
>JAEURO010000310.1 GCA_016788345.1 Chthonomonadaceae bacterium | reverse complement strand
CTGCCGCCGCCGAAGTCTCTACCGCCACCGCCGAAGCTGCCGCCGCCGAAATCTCTACCGCCACCGCCAAAGCCGCCGAAACTGCGACCACCGCCGCCGCCGAAACCGCCAAAGTCTCTGCCGCCGCCACCGAAGCCGCCGCCGCCGAAACCACGACCGCCGCCGCCGCCGAATCCGCCACCGCCAAAGCCGCCGCCGCGTGCCACTGCCGGCATGACCAGAAGGAGAGAGAGGCTCAGAGCGGCGATTGTTCTTGAAGTAATGCTTTTCACTTGTCGATCCTTAATCGGTAAATCGAGGGAATGTGTAAAAAATGAACAGCGAATTTGTTCTTTTCGATGAGTAGTTACTTAGAGAGGCGCTGTACCTGCAGTGCAGCTGTGTCGCTGAGGGCTTCACCGTTAATGGTGCGATCAATAGATTGCCAACTGAAGGAATCTTTGCCGTCTATAGACAAGACATTGGTTGCTTCCGTCTCGCTGCCGTCCGTGTCGACTCCGCTTGCCTGCACCAACCATTTAT
>JAEURO010000030.1 GCA_016788345.1 Chthonomonadaceae bacterium | reverse complement strand
CTCGAATATAGTCGATCATCTGCAAATGCTCCATCCATCGGTCGTTCACTGCGCGGAGCATGACGTGTCGTTCAATCTGCTGCATGACGTCCTTGCCATAGTGTTCTGACTTCTCGTCGAACAAGTTATTGGCGAGGCTGGCGATCTCCTCATTCAACTCAGGCCCTGGTTCAAGCTTTTCGAACTCAGACAGCGACATGTGGTCGATGAGTGGGAACAAGTCGTTCAAGTGCTCATATGCCTTGGCATGGTCAAACACTGGGTAGCCCGTCTCCGCGTCAGGGACGAAGCCGTTCTGGCAAGTGTCTGCGATCACATCTTGGATCGCGGAACGAATGTCGGCGTCACAGTCCTTGCCAAGCAGAATTTCGCGGCGTGTGCCATAAATTGTCTCGCGCTGGGCATTGAGGACGTCGTCGTATTCAAGAACATGCTTCCTCGCTTCAAAAAAGTGGTTCTCGATCCGCTCTTGGGTTTTGAGGATCATTCCTGTGATAAATTTCGCCCTGACTTCTTCCATCGGCGGCCAAGCTTTTAGAACAGGGTTGTCCATCATCTTTGAGTTAAAAATTTTCCACAGCTGATCCTCTAGGCTGACGAAAAACCTGGACTCACCTGGATCGCCTTGTCGGCCAGCACGGCCCCTAAGTTGGTTGTCGATCCGTCGGCTTTCGTGTCTTTCGGTGCCCAGGATATACAGGCCCCCAAGCGCCCGGACGTCTTCAGCAAGTTCGCGACGCTCTGTGTCGTCCAACGGTAGAGGTGGAGCGGCCCGCTCGTTCCCGCCGCGTCGGAAGCTTAGGAAGGTGTCTGCGTAATCGCTCACCATTCCGCCATCCTCGGCCTCCTGCTGCCTGGCCAGCTTGACAAGTTCGTCAGCCACGCGTCCACCTAGGAGAATGTCGACGCCGCGCCCAGCCATGTTTGTCGCGATCGTAACAGCACCTTTTCGGCCTGCTTCACTGATGATTGCGGCCTCCTTTTCGTGGTACTTCGCATTGAGAACATTGTGCGGGATTCCGTGCTTGAGCGCCTCTTCCAAGAATTCAAGGTTCTCAGCTGGCAGTTTGTGTTGCTCAAGGAACCACTTGGTCACTTCGGCGTTCGTCGCGCTCTGCGGAAGCTCAGCGACATTCATGACGTCCTGGATCCTTGTCATGGGCAATTCGGTCAAGGTCGTCTCGAAGAGCGAATCGGACTCCTTTTTAGCTTCCTTGTTGACCTTCTTGTTTTGGATCCCGTCGAACAGCATGTCTGTGAGGATCAGCTTTTGAAGCAATTCTGGTGTCAATCGTTCGGACACTTGTTCTGACATTTCGATTGAACGTGTGCCTACGAGAACTGGCTGCTGTTTTGTCCAGAGGCGCAAGATCTCGCGGGCGATTCCGCGGAATTTGGCGTCCAAGCCCTTGAAAACAACGTCTTCCTGGTCAACTCGGATCATGTCCCGGTGGGTTGGGATGCTGACAACGTCCAGACCATAAATTTTTCGGAACTCGTCCTCTTCCGTCTTTGCCGTTCCAGTCATCCCGCCCAATTTGTTGTACATTCGGAAGAGATTCTGGAAAGTGATGACGGCGATTGTCTGGCTTTCTCGCTGAACAGGTACTCCTTCTTTGGCTTCAAGGGCCTGGTGGAGTCCATCACTGAACCTACGGCCGAACATAGGCCGTCCCGTGTTCTCGTCGATGATGACGACCTCCTGGCCCCGCACCACATACTCGACGTTCTTTTCGAAAAGAGAATAGGCCTTCACGGCAGCACCTACGTGGTGCATGAGCCTGGGGTCGCTCGCCATGTTGTCGATGCCCATTTCGACTTCGACATAGTCCATGCCCTCTTCTGTCAAGCTCGCCGAGTGGCTCTTCTTGTCGCAGGTGTAGTGGGTTTCCGGCGCCATCTTCTTGACGATCGCATCGACGACCTTGTAAACACTGGTGTCTTCCATGCTTGGGCCGCTGATAATGTGAGGAGTCCTGGCTTCGTCAATTAGGATGGAGTCGACCTCGTCGATAATTGCAAAGTTCAGTTCCCTCATCGAGAGTTGCTCAATATCGAAGGCCATGTTGTCACGAAGGTAGTCGAACCCGAACTCATGGTTTGTGCCATAGGTGATGTCGCACAGATAGGCTTCGCGCCTCGTACACGGCCGGCAATGGAGGTAGCGAGGATCCTCATGTTGATACTCTGGGTCGTAAATATAGCTGCCTCCGAGTTCTTCGGTGTCCTCGCCTTGTCCCTGGATGATGCCAAGGCTCAGACCCAAGAAATGATAGATGGGCCCCATCCAAACGGCGTCGCGACGGGCTAAGTAGTCGTTGACGGTGACCAAGTGGCTCCCCTTTCCTGAAAGGGCATTCAGATACATCGGTGCGACAGCGACGAGGGTTTTGCCTTCGCCTGTCTTCATTTCAGAGATCCTTCCTTGGTGCAAAACGACGCCGCCAATGAGCTGGACATCAAATTGGCGCATGTTCAGGGTTCGTCGACTGGCTTCACGCACTACCGCAAAGGCGTCGGGGAGGATTGTTTCTAGCGGTTCGCCGTTGGTGAGCCGGTTCCGAAACTCGTCGGTCTTTCCTCGCAATTGGTCGTCGGTCAAAGATTGAATCTCAGGTTCTTTTTGGTTAATCAAGTCGACGAGCGGCCTGATTTGAGCCACATCCTTGTCGGATGTGTCGAACATTTTTCGTAAATATTTCAGCATGAGTGTGGGTGTGTGTCTTGCTTGCCGAACCCCCTGTCTGGGCAAAGTGGTTGCAAGCTGGCCATGGCCGAGGCCTTAATGTGCGGGAACTTAATAGGTCAAGGCAGATGTTGCGGACAAGACGGGACGTCTGATGTCCGGCTCCCTATTCATGCATGCGGGCCGTCGCGCTGACGGCAATCTTTCGGCCGCTCAGGCAAGTCGATTGATCCATCAGGCCCTTTGTTCGTTGGACTCTCATTTCCGTGTGAGGTGAATTGGAGATCCGGGCATTCGCAGTGGGCGACGACGTACGCGACCTGTGCTGCGCTGAATCCTGCCCGTTCGAGTTCCTTGGCCAGATTGACGGCCAGCGCATG
The DNA here is from genome assembly GCA_016788345.1 of Chthonomonadaceae bacterium. Taxonomy (GTDB): domain Bacteria; phylum Armatimonadota; class Fimbriimonadia; order Fimbriimonadales; family Fimbriimonadaceae; genus JAEURO01. Next base: position 15,380 of record JAEURO010000030.1, on the reverse strand, counting down.
AGGGATTGCCCCGTCATGCTGGATACAAAGATCCGACGCCGGAGTCGAAAATGTGCTTCCGGCAAGGAGGAAAATCAGGGCGGGGATCAGGTTGAGCAAGTCGCTGTTTAATTATGGTTCGGCCTGGGCCTATTCACCAGGACGAAACTTCATTGGGGGGCTGCTTCGTAAGACCGTCGTGATTCGTTTGGTCTCTTCCTGGCTGGCTGGCGCCTGCCTAGCCGCCTCTATCAACGCCCAGAAGCCCGCAGCAGTTCCATCAACTCTGCCAGGAGTAAGCATTTCGGCCCCCAAAATCGATGGTGTTTTGAGCGCCGGCGAGTGGCCCGAAAGTGGGCATGGAGACGGGTTTTTCGATAAAGACACAGGGCTCGTCAGTGACGAGAAGGCTGAGTTTTGGATCGGCTATGACGACCACCACGTCTACTTCGCAGCAAGAGCCTACACCGATCCCAAAAAGCTCGTTGATGAGGAGTACCGGCAAAACGTTGGTTTGGAAGGAAATGACGCGTTCTATTTGGCGCTTGACGGAATGTCCCTAGGGCAAGACTTTGACGTTTTTGCGATCAACCCTCAAGGAGCCACGTCGTTGCGTCTTGCTGGAGGAAGGGCAGCTAAGACTGAGTGGATCGGCGACTTTGAATCTGCAGGCGCAAAGACGCCAGAAGGATGGCTAGTTGAGGCGGCGATTCCCTGGACACTGATCAAGCGTCCCTCTGCCGGAAAGAGATCGCTAGTCTTTAACGTCCTGTGGTTCCGGAGCAACCGGTCGAACACGTATGAATGGGTCTACACTCAAGAGGACTTCGCAAAGTTTCCAAAGTGGATCGATGTCAACGTGCCAGAAGTCAAGAAGGAAAGGACGGCAAAGCTTCTTCCGTATGGCTACGCGGGTTGGGACAAGGAGCAAGGGCACGTGGCCAACTTTGGGTTAGACCTCAAGAGCGAGCTGACAGACTCGATGACGCTCGTTGGAACAGTGAATCCGGACTTTCGTAACGTCGAGAACGCGATCCTGTCTTTAGATTTCAGCTATTTCGAACGGCTGGCTAACGAAAGCCGGCCATTTTTCCAAGAAGGGTCACGGTACCGGTCTTTTGGATTTGACCAACGAATTTTTGCCAGCCAACGTATTGGCGACTTTGACGCTGGGCTGAATCTCTATGGAGAGATTGGCAGGACGACGCTGTCTTGGCTTGCGACTGGTGACTTTGGAAACCGAAATTCGACCGCACTTAGCACTTCAACAAGGCTCAATGACAAGTCCTCGATCGCGGCCAGCTATGTTGGCAACTTTCAGCGGGGCGCCCAGAACAGTGCTGGACGGCTTCTTTATGACCAAAGGGTCAAGGACTTCACTATTTATGCTGGAGGAATGGGGACGAAAGACGGGGTTGTTGGGGGTGGCCACCAGTTGACCGCAGGCATGTTCCGAGAGAGTGGGCCTTACACCATGTTTTTAGACTATTCGGAAGTGTCACCGAACTTCTTTCCACGGCTTGGCTTTGCGCCAGAAAAAGATTTCCGTAGTCTTTTTGCAGAATATGGGAGAGAGATTCAACCAAATGGTAAAACCATCCGGGACTACAGCTTTAGTGTCCAGGGTCAATACGCAGACCATTATCACGGCGGGGAATACCGTAGAAAGGCTGAAGGTAGCTTCAATGTGACGTTTGCTAACCGACTCAGACTTGCATCCCAAGCCATGGTCGAACGGTTTGAAGGGTCGAATGACCATTTGGTTGGGTTCTCTCTGGGCTATCCGCAAGGGAGCCCATATCGTGGGGCAAGCATCAACTATCAGAAGGGCCGTTTCGACGGGATCGACTACAAAGCCTTGTCTGTGCAGACGCGATATCGCCCAGTCCGACGCTCGCAAGTCAACCTCAGTATGCAGTGGACCGAGTATGACGAGTTTTCGCGCCAAGCGATACTCTCGGCAAACTACGACTTGAGCAGAGACTCGGCCATAGGCGGACGGCTAGTCCGCCGGAACGATGAATGGAACTGGTACCTGAGTTACAGGCTTAGTGGCCGTCGTGGAAACGAGTACTTTCTGATTCTCGGAGACCCTAACACCCCCGAGTTTCGAAAGACCCTGGTTCTCAAGGCCGTTGTCCCTATGACTATCCGGTTCTAGTTTGAGGCGAAGGCCCCAAGGCTTTGAAGGTGATCCAAGCTTTGGGCGACACAGTCGACCGGGTCATAGGGGCTTTCGTCAAGTTCAACGATGGCATATTCGACCCCGACTGTCTTGGCAGCCTGCACGATGGGAGCCCAATCTAGCGACCCTTGCCCGACAGGCATGAACGTCCCATTTGTCCCGTCCTTAAAATGCGTGAGTGGGACTCTGCCAGCCAACTGTTGGAGAACTTCAACTGGGTCATGTGCGGCGACATGGCACCAGTACAAGTCTAGCTCCAATTCGACAGTTTCTTCGGCAGTGTTACATAGTGTTTCGAACCCTGTTGTTCCTGCCGTGGCCCGAAACTCAAAGTCATGGTTGTGATAGGCGAGCTTTAAGCCTTGTCGCAAAAGGTCGACAGACAGCTTGTTGAGCCGATGGGCTAACTTGTCCCAGCCTTCGCCAATGATTTCTGGGCCGACCCAGGGGACGACAAGCCATTTGACTCCAAGCACCCTGGCTTGTGACACTGTCAAGGCTTGGCGCGTTTCCAAGTCTTCCAGAGAGACATGGCTTGATATAGCCACGAGCCCAGTGTCGTCTAGGCAACTTCGAAAGTCCTGCGCGTCCAGTCCATGCAATCCAGCAGTCTCGACAAATGGGCACTCCAATTTTGACAAACGGTTGATCGTTCCACGGAAGTCAGAGTCAAGCTGTTCGCGAAGGGTGTAAAGCTGGATGGCAGGACGCATGTATAGAGCATGGCCGTTGGTGTCTTGCCTTTTGGGTCCTCGATCAGTCGACTTTCAACAATGTCCAGGTATCGCCAGATCCATGCATGGACACTCCCTTTGGCGTCGAGCCAGATACCTGGCCTGCTGGGTGATAGACGAGCACATAGAGCGCAGTTGCGTAACCCCGCTGGGCAGAGAGCTCGCTTTGCAACTTGACCATTTCTGGGACGCTCGCCCACAAGGAGTCCCAGCTCTCAAGTTCAAGAGGATTGTTTTTTTGAAACTTATGCCAGGGCTCATAGTCGTCTTGGAACACCATGGGCTGTTGGAGCCGCTTGGCAAAATTTGAGGCCACGAACACGTGCTGGTCTATGATCATCCAGTCGGCAAGGTGCCTTTGGTAGGCCCAGCTGGGACGCTTCCGGAGCCCGAGATCCACTGTCGCCAGTGTCGCACGCCCATCTACCTTCAAATTGTCCACAACGGACCTCGATTCTTCTGCCTGGCCGAACCACTGTACTAGCGGAAGGAGCAGAGCCAATGGGAGCACGGCGGCACACATAAGAGTTGCCTTCCGCGAAAGGCCCTGCTTGAAATCAAGCGACGCTAGCGTCACTATGAGCAGTGGGAGTGTGAGGCGGTCGCAAGTGAAGGCGGTTCCGCCTGCGAAACTTGGGCCGATCAAGGCGAAGACTAGAAGAGAGACCAGGGGTGGAACCAAAATCGGTACGGGCCTCGTCTTGACTAAGGCCAAGATGGGAACGATCGCTCCCAATCCCAGAACGGTCGGAGACAACCCAAAGAGCAAGGAGCCCAAGCGGCCCGCCCAATCGATCGGTGTTTTGTGCATGAGAAACAAAGCGACAAACACCACGCCGCAAAAGCCGACACTGGCTAGTAAGGCCGTCATTGGTTTGATCCGCACAGAGCTGCCAAGGATGAGCAGGACCGCGACGAAGAGCCCCATCAGGTGGCAAACCACGAGGGCAACACCAAACAAAGCCATGACGGTGGCGCGACGCCCCTTGGGCCAATCCTGAGACCAATTCCACATTGCAACGGCCCAGAAAGCTATCCCAAGACCGAAGAGATAGTTGGCAAACCCCATAAAAAACCAAAGATCGTACAGGGCCACCATTGGTAAGAATGCCGCTAGGGTCGCTCGCTTGTGGATTGAACACGACAGGGCAAAACCGCCAGTCAAAAGCAGCCCAATGATCAACGAAAGGAACAACTTCCCGACTGCAAGTGGCTGGGCTATCTTCATGAGCTGGGACACGATCAAGTCCATTCCAAGATTAGGCACGGGTTGAACGTTGGCGCGATAGAACTCAGTGATCCCTTGGCCATTCTGAGGCAAAGACAGTAGGTACCCCCTGGCAACATGCATCGGATAATCCACCAAAGGTGGATACTTCACGAGCCATACCGGGACGATGGCTACGATGGTCAGGATAGTCAGGACGGTCAGGGCCGTACTTTTCGAAAGCCCATTAGATCCTGCGTCCACTGCAGGATTGTACTAGACTCGCCTCAGCTCGGTCATCTATGATCAGGTGCCCGTATTTTTACTGGAAAAACAGCTGCTAGCGACGATTGAAAGTACAATGTCACGTGGAGCGGGTTTCTGGTGGTCACCAGAACCTTTTGGATCATGAAATCTAAACTGTCGTCCTTAGTTTTTTATCTTGCCCTTGCAAGCGGAGCGAGCGCGCAACAAGCATTTAACACTAGCTTGTATCGACAATACACGCTGTCTCAGCTTGGTGCCAGTGCCGGAAACGACTGCTGGGGATATGTTTCCCCATCAGGACGCGAATATGCGATTGTGAGCTTGAGCAATAAGATCGTGTTCATTGAGGTCACAAACCCAACTAACACCGTGAAATTTGCTGAGTTTCCCCACACAAGCAGCTCATGGGGAGACGTAAAAGTCTACGGAAGCACGGCATATGCCGTGACCGAAGCTTCAGGAACGGGAATACAGGTCGTGGACATGTCGAACATCGATGCCGCGACCAACCGGGTCACCTTGGTACGGACATTGGCAAGTCCCGGACGGACCCACAATCTGTCTCTAGATCCGGTAAGCGGATATCTCTATACTTGCGGCTCGAGGGACGGAACCGGCACAACTATGTGCTTTGATATTCATACGAACCCGCTTAATCCCGTCCGAGTAGGTTTAAACTCCTTGACTCCAACCTACCAGCACGACGCAAACACCGTCACTTACACCAGTGGCCCCAATGCCGGGCGCCAAATCATGTTCGGCAGCGGCGAGAACCGCGGAGTCGAAATCTGGGACGTCACTGACAAGAACAATGTGTTTCTTGTTCGCAGGATCAGCTATCCGTTTGTGGGATACTGCCATCAGGGTTGGCTGAGCGAAGACCGTAAGTATTACTATGTCGACGACGAGCTTGATGAAGCCCAACAAGGGATTTCAACAACGAGGACGCTAGTTTTCGACGTCAGTGTTCTAGAATCAGCGGACTTGGTTGGCACCTACACCACTGGGAAACCTTCAATAGACCATAACTTGTATTGGCGGAACGGCTTCATCTTCCAGTCTGACTATTCATCTGGCTTGAGGATTTTCAATGCGAACATTGATCCGGTGAACCCTCCTCAAGTCGGTTGGTATGACACTTTCCCGGCTGACGACCGGGTTGATTTTGTCGGTGCATGGAGCAGCTACGTGTTTCTACCAAGTGGGACAGTCATCACGAGTGATATCAATGGTGGTGCCTTTATCCTGGATGTGTCTGAAGCCACTAAGACTCCATTTTCCGTCAACACGTTCAATGTAGAGCGCGGCAGGATCGTCAGTGGGGGCCTACCCGAGTTAGGAACCCAAGACAGCCAATACTTCGTGGTCAATAAATGGATTACGGTCAATGCGAATGAGGCGCCTATCCGCCTGGTCTTCGAGGGGACCAGTCTCTGGAAAGACATTTCTCGGCTCAAGTTCGAGTTTCGTCACAAGGTCAATTCGGGCGGGCTGGAGCAAACAATCGAACTGTGGGACTGGACGACAAGTGCATGGGTCCAACAGACCGTCGCCTCTGCACCGACGACAGACACCACATTCACCCTAGTTGGCACGAGCCCAGACCGGTTCGTAGATCAGACGACCAAGCAAATGCGCGCCCGTGTCCAGATCAGGGCTACCGGAATCACGAGTGTCGCTGACTGGGGCACTTCGATCGACCTGGCTCGGTGGGTTGTCAACCCTTAACCGTGTTTAGCACAGCGGGCCAGTAGTAATCTGCTGGCCCGCTATTCTTTTGTTGCGCCGTACTTAGTGACATCATATTGAGTCACCAGGTTCTGGAAGTCTGGGAGACCGTGGCTGGGCCTGAGCCCAGCATCGACTTTGGCTTGAAGCCCAGTCCGAACGTCTTCAAACTCGGTCCCGAGGCTCCTGAGCCAGTCCATGGCTTGTACTGGATCATCTGAAACAACCAGGCCGTTTCCTTCCAAAAAGGCCAAAGTGGCGAAGATGGCGGTTTGCTCATTGAAACTGTTAAACGGGGCGAGCTTAGGAAATCCAGTCAGGAACCTGGCAGCTCTGGTCGCAAGGCTTGAGTCCCCTTTGTGGCCAAACTGATAGAAGGTCCCTTCTTCCAGGCGGGCATAGTCAAAGGGTTGGGTCGAACCCGAAACTTGTAAGTTGATCCAAACCAGGTCGGGGACGGTGAGGGTGTGAACCTTGGCCACTCCTTGATTATGTCCCAGGTAACCTGGCTAACATGACCGAGCGCAACTTGACCTATGCATCTGCGGGCGTAGATATCGAAGGTGCGGCCAGGGCGCTAAGGAATGTGACCGAGAAAGTTGTGGCTACACACAACGATCAAGTTGTCAGCGGTTTAGGTGGGTTCGGCGGTATGTTTTCCGCTAGTTTTCCGGACCTTCAGGCGCCAGTATTGGTCAGTTCTATCGACGGGGTAGGCACGAAAGTCAAAGTTGCGGCGATGGCCGGAGACTGGTCGGGAATTGGACACGATATCGTCAACCACTGCGTCAACGACATCCTTTGCCAAGGAGCCCGCCCCCTGTTTTTCTTGGACTACTTCGGCTGCTCGGCGCTCGACCCAAGCGTTTTTGAGCAGGTTGTGTCTGGTGCCGCAGACGCCTGTAGAGAGGTGGGCTGTGTTTTGATTGGTGGCGAGACGGCCGAGATGGCTGGGGTCTATCACGATGGAGAGATCGATGTTGTTGGCTCGATCGTGGGGATCGTAGACTTTGACAAACGCCTTCCCAAGCCGAAGGCGCAAGACGGCGACCGTCTCGTTGGCGTCGCCTCAAACGGATTGCACACTAACGGCTACTCACTTGCCCGGAAGGCGCTTTTCGAAGTTGGCGGGTTTTCCGTCCGTGACTCCTTGCCAGGAACAGAGCAGTCCATCGGCGACGCACTTCTCGTGCCTCACCGCACCTATTTCCATTCCATCTATCCATTGCTCCAGGAGTTTTCTGGAATCTACGGACTCGCCCACATAACCGGGGGTGGGCTCCAGGACAACCTTTCACGGGCACTGCCTAGCGACCTTCAAGCGGTTGTACATAAGCGACTCTGGGAACCCTTGCCAATATTCAGGTTGATTCAAACCACAGGTGGAGTCTCGGACGAAGAAATGTATGCCGCCTTCAACATGGGCATCGGCATGGTTCTGGTCGTCAGTCACGACCAGGCGGATGCGGTCATCGACCGCCTCAATGAGTCAGGCGAGCATGCAGCAGAGATTGGAAAGCTTCGCCGCGGTCCGAACGATGTGCAAGTCGTTTAACCTCAAACCTGCACATGTTGCGTAAGAACTGTGTTTTTTGTAGTGCCTAGAGTGACAAATGGCCCATAATGGGGCTATAATAATAAACATGCTCGATCGCGCAGGTCGCAGGTCGCAGGTCGCAGGTCGCAGGTCGCAGGTCGTCCTTAATACGGCTCTTGGTAAGGGCGACAGTTATGTGCCTAGTTACCGCTGCTGACCTCACGGCTTACGCAGGTGTGTACACCAAACAGTACATTCCCCCGAGTGGGAGTGTGTACGTAGTCGGGCCAACCGGTGGTAGCTTCTCTGTGCCCTATGGAGAAGGGTCGTTTGGATATGGGGGACATGAGTGGTCACGAGACGCTCCAGGCTATCCTGTTGGGCATGGCTTGGTTGACTGCGCTGGGCCTGTCACTATTCGATTCACGTGGTCGCCCTCCTATCCTGGCGACGAACCCCCGAAGTCCGCGGTCGTCACCAAACAAGCGTTGGCCGTATGGGCGGGCGACGGGGGTTCGGCAGCTAACGGGCTCGGGGATCCAGAAGAGACTTACAGCGAAGGTGGTCAGTCCTACGGCACTCATTACGAAGTCAAATCTAACCCTTCGTGGCAGTTCGACATCACCATCAATGCTACGGCCCACGGAAGCCAAGTGGGCGGTGGGCCTGATCTCTGCGCCTATGCTGGCGTGTGGATGAACGTCTCCGCTGTACCGGTGGAGTGTGAACTGTATGGGGGCAAGACTTTAGGTGGCGCAAAACACTTTATGATAGGGCAGGGGTGCCAGGCCGTGGGCATCGCTGATGGATTCACTTTGTCAAATTTTAGCTGGTTCATTCCCGGAATGACCTTCAAAGACTTTGTAATTGGACCAGGCCAGCAATATGGCCACCCTGTGTACCTTGATGGAACAGACTATCACTTGGACTCTCCTCATTGGTTTTGGCGTTTACCCAATCAAACTGCGCAACCGGTTTACTTCACGAGTCAATGTTGGGCCGGACTGACATATGTTGGCCAAGTAACTGCCCAGAGGAATGCAAAGGTCTGGGCGCCTGAAAATCCGGATTCGGACACAGATTCTATAGAAGATCCAAATTATTTTCAAAACGGATATCCGAATTTCACTGTGCACCTTGGGCCATACCATTCCGACACTCCTCCTGGAATAACCCTTGTCGGACATGCAAAAACCCCAGAATTCATGCGAGAAGGCAACGATTGGGGAAATGTCACTTGGGGCCAGTTGACCAAGATCGACGACCACTCAAGTAACAGGGATATCGATGTGCCCAACTTTGTCCTGGACAATGAATGGTACTACCCGTACGCCAGTTTGGCGATGGCAAACGGTGAGGTCGTGAGCCAAATGGAAGACTCACCGACTTTTCCGCTCAACGGTGCAACCTGGTTCGACGTCAACGAGGAATTCGAAAGCTACTTGGTCTACATTCCGCCGGGAAACGATGTCTGCCACGTCAATCTCATGCGATGCTGGTGGGGTTGGCTCTCTAATGGCAGCCGGGCAAACATTTTTATTCCATTTAGCCCCGATCCACCTAGTGGTTTTCGCTTGGCCGATCATCAGCCCTGGACAAGCCATGCCGAGTGGAGCGATGTTTTTCACAATGGATAACGCAAATGAAACAAAGAGTTCACAGCTTGATTTTGATCGGAATTGGCGTCATGGGAGTGACTTTGGCTGTAGGTATTGTCTTGCCAATAGCTTTTCAAACCAAGGGTTCCGGAGTCCAGCAAACGAGGGATCAGTGGCGGCACGATCGCAAAATACACTACTTCGACAAGCTTGAGTTGGCCGAACAGCTCAGTAAGAGCCGCGACTTCGAGAACGCCCTTCGGTTGCTGGACGAGGCGGAAGCTTTCAACCCGAAGAGCCTAGACCTTTTGATTGCACTTGATCGCGCCCGACTGTACGAGAGGGCTAGCAACGCGCCGATGGCTATTACGAGCTATGAACAAGCTTTTGAGTTAGCAGAAGCCAAAAGAAATGTCTTGGACAGAGGGAACTACTTTCACTATGTGTGGCTCCTGCATACCGCTGGCAGAAGGGCCGAGCGTGACGTCGCGGTCCGCAAGCTTGTTCCTGGCTTGCTCGCCGAGCAGCGCTTGCGGGATCCGACAGGGGCCAGCTGGCCACTTCGACAAACCACTGGTGACTGTGACGAAATGGTCGCCATAATGCTCTTGTTCTGGGGAGGGCTTAGCCTTGACGCGAAGTCGCCCTATGACGGTGACTGGATTTATCCGGAATGCGCACGGCTTGCCCCGAGGTCGCCCTCTGTCCTCATAAGGTGCGGAGTCGCTCTGCAGAACCACACGTACGGCGGTGGCCTACCCTATCTTCGTCAAGCTTACGACTGTGCGACTGATGCAGACATCGAATGGCTACGCTGCCATATCTATGATGTAACTGGACGGTCATTTGACGAAGTTTTTGGCAAATAAGGCCATGACATTGACTCAACTTTTGGAGCCGGGGTTGGGCGCAACGTTGGCCCTTTCAGCTACCGTGTGGTACAGCCCCGATCCACCTAGTGGCTTTCGCTTGGCTGACCATCAGCCCTGGACTAGCCATGCCGAGTGGAGCGACGTATTTCATAACGGATAAACCAGATGATATTCACAAAAAAGAGTTTTGTTATTGTTGAGCTCGGGGCGGTTGCATCTATGGTGGCCATCGCGTTCGCCGGGCTCACACCGTACCAGTCGAAACACTCTATGATGGATGCGGCCACTTGGGCGAGGCAGGAGGATTACCGGCGAGTTCGAAAGATGTACTACTTTGACAAGTTGGAGCTGGCCGGAGAGCTTGCAGAGCGAGCGGAATTCGATCATGCTTTTCGACTCTTGGACGAGGCCGACACGTTTTATCCTAAGCGAGAAGACTTTGGCATCATGTGTGACCGAGCTAAGTACTTGGACATGGCGGGGAGGGACGCCGAAGCCATAGCGGCCTATGAAAAGGCGTTTGCTCAAGGCCAAGTGGAGAGAAACTCCTCCAGTGGATTTAGTTCGCGATTCCGGTACATCTGGCTGCTCCATAAGACGGGGAGGCTGCAAGAGCAGAGGAGTGCGATGCGAAACCTAGTGCCACGGTTGCTGGAGAACCAGTATTGTCCGGATCCAACGAACATGATGTGTTGGCTCAGGCAAGAGTCAGGCGATGACAATGAGTTGCTCGCCATCGTGCTCCTATTGGCCTACTACGATCCCAAGGTCAATACCTTAAAAGGCCGTGACTGGATCTATCCAGAAGCGGCGCGGCTCGCACCTCGGAACGCGAGCGTGCTCATCCGTGTCGGCGAACACATGCAAGGTGTGTCCCTCCATGGTGGGCTGCCCTACTATAAGGCAGCCTACGTTGTTGGGAGCGAATCCGACCGCAATTGGCTCCGAAATAATTCGTCCTACTCGGACGCGGTGCTTTCTGCGAAGTGACGAGTTACGACACAGCCGGTAGAGGTTCTCGGGTTTTCCACGCGCCTCGCGTGAAGTCGGGAAAGTCCATGGATCGGCCCCGCCTCTTCACCGACGACTCGCTAAGGGGTGAGATCGCGGACCAAGCCGCCGCGTCATAGACGTCTTGATCCAGCGGCAGACCGTTCCTGAGGCAATAAATCATCCTCCATAGCATCACGAAGTCCATTCCGCCGTGGCCACCCTTGTTCTCAGGGAGCCCAGCGACCCGTTTCCATAGGGGATGGTCGTATTTGTCGAACCACGGCTTGAGTTTGTCGCCCTGTTGCCAGGAGTCTGTGGAGCCTTCGCCCTCGACCACGACCCGGTCTGGAAAGCCGCCCCAGACCCCTTTAGTCCCCTGGATCAGGTTGAGCCTGTTGTAGGGCCTGGGGAGTTGCTCGTCCCATTGGACGACGATTGTCCTGCCCATAACCGACTGGATGATGGATGTGTTAATGTCGCCACACTTGAACGGGGTCTTGTTCCATTTGTGGTCAGGCGGAAAGTTTTTCTTGGCGTACTCGGTTCGGACTTTGCTTGGCGATGAGACCGAACTGAGAAAGTCGAACCGGTCACCACGGTTGATCCCCATGTACTGGGCCACAGGGCCGAGCCCATGAGTGGGATAGAGGTTTCCGTTCCGCTTTTGATAGTGGACCGTGCGCCAAGAGCCGGTACCCCTTTCGACTTCGTTCATTTGGCCCCGTAAATCGTGAATGTAGGCCCCTTCGCCATGGAGCAGGTCACCAAAGACTCCGAGGCGGCACATGTTAAGAACCATGAGTTCTTCGCGACCATAGCAGACGTTCTCCATCATCATGCAGTGCTTGCGGGTTTTTTCGGACGTCTCAACTAGTTGCCAACATTCGTCCAGGGTCACACAGGCCGGCACTTCGAGGAAGGCGTGCTTTCCGTTCTTCATCGCGTCCAATGCCATTCGGGCATGCTCTTCCCAGGGAGTGGCGATGATGACCGCGTCGATGTCATCGCGTTGGAGCATCGATTTGTAGCTGTCCTTTCCTGGGCCGTAAATAGCTGGTTCCTTGCGGCCCTTGTCAGTACAAGCTTTTGCGCTGCGTTGCGCCCAATCAGGGTAGAGATCGCTGATCGCGATGACTTCGACACCATCGAGGAGCAAGCATTGTTCGACGTGCCCACTTCCTCGGGCGCCGACCCCGATAAAGCCCAATCTGACGCGGTCGAGCGGCTTAGCCTTGAACTCAGCCATCGTTTCGGGTTGCTTCTGCCCGAAGGCCGGGTTGCCTAGAGCCACTGCTGTTCCTGCCGCCATTGATGACTTCAAGAAATCTCTTCGTCGCATCCATCTATCTTATCCGAGTTCAGCTCTTTGAGTCTTGCAAGTAAGAATAGGGGGATTTATAGGTACTTAGTACCATCAAGGTGAACTTTGCGCCCCGTGTCTAAGATGAAATTGCTCCTATTCGCGTCTAACGTGAGTCAGAAGTTGCAGAGGCCGCAAATCTTCCCACATAAGAGGAAGGGAGCCGACCGCTGATCAAGACACTGCTGGCTTGGTCTGTCCTCTCCGCCAAGCCAGCTTTTTTTGAGTCCATGAAAAGGAGAAGGGCCCCATAAAGGGGCCCGTGGCTGGAGGGTGCGTATGGGACTGGATGGGCTGTCCAGTTTTTTTTGAGAGTCGGAGGAAGATCCGTCTCCATAAAGGTGTTTCCCGATAGGTCGATCCTGAATCACCGCACATAAACGAGCATAGGCCGTTATCGGAACAAATCCCCAGAATATGCCATGAGAGAATCACCAGATTATCAAGGCACATGACATGCCGGGCCCGGCCCAAACATATGGGGTCGTGCCAAAATGTCTGTCCGCCAGGTCCAAATGGACCCGAGAGAGACCAATGAGCGAAGAAACTAAAGAACCTATGGCCCTTGACCCAATGGCCGAAAAAGCGGCTTTTGACGAGGGCCGCGGAGACGGTAAGGCAAAGAAGCGCGGCCGTCGCAAAGTCAGCTACCTCACGACCCAAAAGATCGATTTTGTGGACTACAAAGACATTGCAGTCTTGCGACGGTTCCTCACAGACCGGGGAAAGATCTTGCCGAGCCGGCAAACAGGTAACACGGCCAAACAACAGCGAATGATCACGAGGGCCATCAAGCGGGCCCGTGAGATGGCCCTGTTGCCTTTTGTCGTGACCGACCTCACCGACGAGCCACGCGGACCACGCACTCCCAGGCCCGACCGCGACGACGCATAAATCACGGGCCCCTCTTTTCAGTCCGTACCGACTTGGTCAGGGGGGCCTTTTTGTGTCTCAGGCTTACTCTAGATTTTTTGAGAATCTCGACCTGGTCGTAGCCAACCACTGGCTCAGGTCATCGAAGATCGTGTAGGAGCAAGGAATGACCAGGAGCGTCAAGAAGGTCGAGAGGGTGACGCCGCCTATGATCGTGATGCCGATTGTTTCTCGAAATTCACTGCCACGCCCAATTGCCATAGCAATGGGAAGCATTCCGAAAATCAGGGCAAGGGTCGTCATCATGATCGGCCGCAACCTGGTCTGGCCTGATTCTGAGAGGGCGTCGTGCCGGTTGTGACCCCTTTCCCGAAGGGTATTCGCATAATCGACCAAAAGGATCGCATTCTTTCCTACAATTCCGACCAAGGCGATGATTCCGACAAACCCAACGATGTTCAGCGGTTTGTCGGTGAGAACGAGCGCCAAGATGGCACCGACCATGGCTTGCGGCTGGGCGAGCTGAATGATAAAGGGATAGAGAAGGTTGTTGTACAGCGACGCCAACACCATGTAGACGAGAATGATTCCAAGTACGAACGCACCCAACAGGTAACCCATTTCTCGGGCTTGAACGTCTGCTTGGCCAAGAGGCTTGTATGTCACGTCCGCAGGAATCATGTTCTTTTCTTCCATCCACTTGTTGATCTCTTCTTGGACTGATCCTGCTGCAAAGCCAGGCAGAAGGTCAGCCGTCACCGTGACTTCCTGCTGTCGGTCGCGACGGTCGATCTTGTCTGCGGCTTGGCCCCTGTCGAGGTTTGCAACGTCTGTCAAGAAGATAGGCTGGCCATCGTTGAAGGAAACCGGGACTTCAGCAAGTGCTTCCGGGTTGTCGCGGTCGACACGGTCGAGCATGACTCGCATGTCATATTCGCGTCCGTTCACCCGGAACTTGCTCTGGATGTCGCCTTCATAGAGGATTCTCAGGGCAGAACCGACGTCGGCCGTCGTCAAGCCAAGGTCGCCGAGTTTTGCACGGTCGGGCCGGGCCACATACTCGGGTTTGCCTGGTTTCGACGAAATGTCTGGAGAAATGACCCCTTTGACTGCGCCTTCTGCCAAGCCCTGCTTGATCTTGTTAGCCGTTGCAATCAGGAGCGCCCCATTGTCTCCACGAAACGACATTTGAATGGCCGCACCAAAGCCTTGGTTGGCTCCGGCTCCGACAGTGACGTTGGCACCAGGGACTTTGCCAATCATTTGAAGCATGTCGGCCGCAACAGCAGTGTCGCTTTGGTCACGAAGCCGTTCCTCGTGCTTCTTCCAGAACGACCACTTGTCAATAAGCGAAGACTTATCGTAGAGGGTCACCGCGATTGCAGCGTAGTTGGTCCCTTGCTGGGCCGCACCAAAGCCTCCACCCCGGCTACCGACCCGACTAAGGACGTACTTGGCTTCTTTGTGCTGCTTGACAATGTCCTCTATCCCCTTGACGACGCGCTGTGTCTCGGCCAAGTTTGCACCTGGAGGCAGATCGACCGTAATATTGACTTCAGCCGAATCGCTTGGTGGGATAAAAACGAATTTGAACAGGTCGTCGCCTTTCCACTGCCGGTATTGATACCCTGACAGAGCCACGACTGGGAAAAAGCAGGCGAAAGCTACTGGAACGATAAGCCGCGATGGCGGGCACTTTCCTAAGAGCACACTGAGCAATGTCGAAAGGCCTCCGATTAGGAGAGCCAAGACACCAAAGACCAACCCAGGGCCAAAAACTGCCTGAAATGGGCCGGGCTGGCTTCCTCCACCTATGAAGACAAACACGCCGAACAGCGCGGCCCAGCCTCCGGCAAACACGGCCCACCGGTTCTTGAGAGACCATTCGAGGACCCGCCTGTATCCAAGTGAAAATTTGTGGAAAGAGTTTTCAAACCCTTTGGCAAACCTGCTCTTTGGATGCTCCCAGTCTTCACCCTTCTTGTACCAACGCGAAGCTAACATGGGAGTGACGGTAAAGGAAACGAACAGTGACAACATGACGGCC
>JAEURO010000309.1 GCA_016788345.1 Chthonomonadaceae bacterium | reverse complement strand
AACCTCTTCAATCAGAAAGGTGCCGTCGGTGCTGTGTTTCGTGCGATCCCCTACGAGATCAAATCATTCGAAGCTCTCGGACTGCCGTCGGTCGTCACCGATCTTTGTAAGAAGCCTCGTGGGCTCGTGCTTGTGACCGGCCCGACAGGTTCGGGTAAATCGACAACGCTTGCCTCGATGATCGACAAGATCAATATGGATCGTCACGACCATATTCTGACCATCGAAGACCCGATCGAGTTCTTGCACAATCACAAGAATTGCGTCGTAAACCAACGCGAGGTCGCCGCCGACACTCATTCGTTCGGCGATGCTCTTCGTACGGCACTTCGTCAGGATCCTGACGTTGTGCTGGTAGGTGAAATGCGAGACCTCGAAACGATCGAAATGGCTCTGCGTATTGCAGAAACCGGTCACTTAACGTTCGCAACTCTGCATACGAATTCGGCCTATTCGACCATCAATCGTATCATCGACGTTTTCCCAGCCGGCCAGCAGGCACAGATCCGGACGCAGCTCTCGCTC
>JAEURO010000308.1 GCA_016788345.1 Chthonomonadaceae bacterium | reverse complement strand
GAATGCCATCTTGGCGATGTTGTTCTGCTCGACGAAACGGGTGTTTTCGTAGCGACCAACTTCGCCATTGACGATCATGCCGAAGCCTTCCGACGTGTATTGCTTCACCGTCTCAAGGTCATTCTTGAACTTGCGATAGGTGGTCGGGTGGGCCAGCGAGAAGTAGTCATCCCCCTCGTACGGCGGGATGTTGCGTTCCTTCATCAGATCGACGATGGTCTTGACGTGTTCCTTGCCCAGGGCCACGTTGTTGGTGCCGGTCACGGTGCCGTTGGTGAACAGAGTCACGGCGGCGGTGTCGGTACCGGCGGTCGGGATGACACGCAGCGGGGTCAGGTTGAACTGGCCGTGGGCGCCCACGTCGAAGGCCTTCTTGGCGTCGTTCTTCAAGACCTTGTTGATGACTTCCTTGACCGGGTGCTCGGACAGGTCGTCCAGCTTGCCGGTGTACGGGACCGAGTTGCCGTACTCGGTGATGGTCATCGTACCTTGCGTGATCGTGAAGTTCGTTTCCGGCATCGTGCT
>JAEURO010000307.1 GCA_016788345.1 Chthonomonadaceae bacterium | reverse complement strand
CGACTCCAAGCGATGGGACAGCCGAACTACAAGAATGGGTTCAAGCTAACGCTACAGCCGAAGATGTTGGAGCTGCCGCTCCAGTGGAAGAAGCCCCAAACCATCTTCGTGAACTCGATGAGCGACCTGTTTCACAAGGACGTCCCCGTCGAGTACATCCAGCGCGTTTTCGGCGTCATGCGGACAGCGCGCTGGCATCGATTCCAGGTGCTCACGAAACGCGCCGACAGGCTCGGTGAGATGGACCACGCGATCGACTGGCCGCCGAACGTGTGGATGGGCGTCAGCGTCGAGAACGCTGCGTACGTCCACCGCATCGACAGCCTGCGAAAGACGGGTGCGGCGGTGAAGTTCTTGTCACTCGAGCCTCTTCTTGGGCCCCTGCCGACCCTCAGGTTGGCGGGCATCGATTGGGTAATCGTTGGCGGCGAGTCCGGTCACTTGGCGCGCCCGATGGACGCTGCGTGGGCGACTGATCTTCGCGACCAATGCGCGAAGGCTGGCGTCGCGTTCTTCTTCAAACAATAG
>JAEURO010000306.1 GCA_016788345.1 Chthonomonadaceae bacterium | reverse complement strand
AATGGATCGCACCCAAATCCAATAATGGGCTGGCCTATCTCGTTGCGTCCTCCCATCGCACTTTCTAGCGGTTCCGGAATGTTGACCGGATGTCCATCGCCTACGCCTCTCGGCCTCGGCTAAGGACTCGACTAACCCGACGCGGAATGACCTGGCGTCGGAAACCTTAGATTTACGGCGAACACGGTTCTCACGTGTTTGTACGCTACTCATGCCTGCATTCTCACTTCTGTCCGCTCCAGTCGCCCTTACGATCGACCTTCACCGCTGACAGAACGCTCCCCTACTACCTTGACTTACGTCAAGATCTATAGCTTCGGTACTATGCTTAGCCCCGTTAAGTTTTCCGCGCAAAGTCACTAGACCAGTAAGCTGTTACGCACTTTTTAAAGGGTGGCTGCTTCTAAGCCAACCTCCTGGTTGTTCAAGTAACCTCACCTCGTTCACCACTTAGCATAGATTTAAGGACCTTAGCTGATAGTCTGGGCTGTTTCCCTTTCGACACCGAAACTCATCTCCCGGCGTCCGAC
>JAEURO010000305.1:268-532 GCA_016788345.1 Chthonomonadaceae bacterium | reverse complement strand
AAACACCGGTAGGGTGAATCGGTTGGAGGTTCGGGATCGAATCCAGAGGGAATGGCAGCATCCCTACAATGTCTCCCTGACGGCGTTTCGCACTCGGTACTTCCGGCGAAGTCGGCTCAGGGCAGCAGACACAACCCACCCGCACGGGCCGGCAGGCCCGCCGCGGCCGCGGAAGCCCTCATCATGACCACGCCCAAAACTCCCGCCGGCTCGGCGATCTCGCCGATGCCCGATGTGCAAGCCACCCACGACGTGCGTAACGTC
>JAEURO010000305.1:0-258 GCA_016788345.1 Chthonomonadaceae bacterium | reverse complement strand
GCGTGGGCGTCAAGGACATCACCTACCCCATCCGGCTCCGCACTCGGGACGGTGGCGAGCAGACCACCGTGGCCTCGGTCAACATGTACGTCGCCCTGCCTCATTATCAGAAGGGCACGCACATGAGCCGCTTCCTGGAAGTGCTCAACGAGCAGACGTGCGAGCCGCTCACCCCGGACAAGATCCCGACCATCGCCCGTGCCATCTGCGAGCGTCTCGACGCCGAGGTCGCCCACTTCGAGTGCTCCTTCACGTACT
>JAEURO010000304.1 GCA_016788345.1 Chthonomonadaceae bacterium | reverse complement strand
TCGCAAAGCTTTCGAACCCCAACCGCTGTGCTTCCAGCGGGATGGCTCCGCTGCCCGCAAACGGGTCGTGGAAGACGGGCGGGCGATCCGGATTGAATAGCTCGGCGGCCTGAGGATGTGACCTGTTTAGCCGACAGGTTTCGATCCAACTGGCCTTGATAGCCGCCCGCGCGCGGTCAAGTACACCTTTGTTGTTGGTGTTCTCCCACTTCACGAGGTCCTTGATGATTTCGAACAGTTCCTCCCGCTTGGCTGCGGCCTGTGCCTTAGTCATTCCGGCGAAGTAACCACGCTCTCCGCCCGGATCGTTCACTGTCTGAGCAAAGACCACCGCGCGCGCTGCAGCTACCGGTCGCTGCGCCCACCACTTATGGAGAGTCGTGGGATAGCCACCAGGAGCCTTCCTCTTTCTGAGGGCCGCCTCATCATTGATAGCGTCGAGCGGTAGCGCAACCTCGATGAGTTTCTTGGGGGTCTTGATGTTTGCCATCTGTTCTTGTTCCTTCAGGCAGGCTGCGCGCGAGCGAGCAACTGAGCTAGTTTCGCGGAA
>JAEURO010000303.1 GCA_016788345.1 Chthonomonadaceae bacterium | reverse complement strand
CGAAAAAGTCGGGACAAACCGCCGGTATCAGCGCCCTCGTCGCCCAAGCCCAAGTCAGCCGGGATGCCGATGAGGCCCGCATGCCGACCGGCGACGATGAAGATGGTGCCGAACTGGCCGAACAGGCCCCGATCATCAAACTCGCGAATGCGGTGATCCAAACCGCCATCGTTGACCGCGCATCAGACATCCACGTCGAACCCCAAGAGCGCACCGTCCGGATCCGGTACCGGATCGACGGCGTCCTTGCCGAAGCGATGACCGTGCCCAAAAACCTCCAGGCACCCCTCATCAGCCGCTTCAAAATCATGGCGGAAATGAACATCGCCGAACGGCGCGTCCCTCAAGACGGCCGGATCGAGGTGCGACACCAAGGCCAAGAATTCGACCTCCGGGTCAGCTCCATCCCCACGCCGTTCGGGGAAAAGATCGTCATGCGGATCCTGGACAAGGGGAACGCGATGATCGGGCTCGGCAAACTCGGTTTCACCGAAGAAAACCAGGCCGCCATCGAAGAGCTCATCAGCCAGCCCAACGGGATGTTCCTCTGCACCGGCCCCA
>JAEURO010000302.1 GCA_016788345.1 Chthonomonadaceae bacterium | reverse complement strand
GAAACGATTGGGAAGTTCGGGTTGGGGTTCGAAGAAGGGGTCTTTGTCCTGATCCCCAAGCAAACGGCGTGCCTGGCCCCGGACCGGTGCGGGCTGACCCCCTTGCGGCTGGCAAACAGCGAATGCTGCACCCCCGGCAGCGGTTGTTGCTGAACTCAAGACACGAGATAGTTCTGGAGCCACTTACCGGACTTGAACCGGTGACCTGCTGTTTACGAAACAGCTGCTCTACCACTGAGCTAAAGTGGCCCGCTTGCGAGGGACGATTATGCCAGATTTTCGGCGGCGAGTGCTAAGCCCTGCAGGGCCGTCCGAAACCGTCCCGCCCACGGTTCAACCAGGCCCCGCTGACCGTATAATCTAGGTATGGCAGACACGTTCCCGATCCGGCGGGTAGACCACGTCCGGCATTACGTGAACAATGCGCGGCAGTCCGCATTCTTCTATCAGCACACATTCGGTTTCAGCATCACGGGGTACCGGGGGTTGGAGACCGGGAGCAAGGATCAAGTCGATTACCTGCTGGAACAGGCCAACAT
This sequence comes from Chthonomonadaceae bacterium, assembly GCA_016788345.1. Lineage (GTDB taxonomy): Bacteria > Armatimonadota > Fimbriimonadia > Fimbriimonadales > Fimbriimonadaceae > JAEURO01. Next base: position 24 of record JAEURO010000302.1, on the reverse strand, counting down.
CCGGCTGGTTTTCAGCGCCCCCAT
>JAEURO010000301.1 GCA_016788345.1 Chthonomonadaceae bacterium | reverse complement strand
ATCGGTTCCCCATTCAACCGGGAACTGGAATTTTTTCTTCTTGTAATGATTCGAATTCCGAAGAATTTCAATGGCTTCGGTATATGGCAGGCGAATAAAATCGTTTTCGAGCACAAACCGTAGTTTTTCAACCAGTTCCATGGAGCGTTCCTCTGCCGGCTTGTTCTTTTCTTCTTCCTGAAGGCGTTTGCTAAGGAATTCAAGATCGTCTATGCAGTTGTCGAGCGCATATTTGATCAGGCTTTTCAGAAAATCTTCGGCCAGGTCCATATTGTCCTGCAATTCGTAAAAAGCCATTTCGGGCTCAATCATCCAAAACTCGGCCAAATGTCGGGCTGTATTTGAATTTTCAGCACGGAAAGTTGGCCCAAACGTGTAAATTTCGCCCAGCGCAGTTGCACCCAATTCGCCTTCCAACTGACCAGATACCGTCAAGTTGGTTGATTTTCCGAAGAAATCCTGCGAGAAATCAATGCTTCCATCTTCCAAAAGCGGGGGATTTTTAGCGTCAAGCGTGGTCACACGGAACATTTGTCCGGCGCCTTCGGCATCCGAACCCGTAATAATTGGCGTGTGCAGGTA
>JAEURO010000300.1 GCA_016788345.1 Chthonomonadaceae bacterium | reverse complement strand
CGCATGGTCGAACGCCGGACGCCGGGCACCGGTCGCGAGGTCCACGACGAGGAACTCGTAGCCGTTGGCGCCACGATTGCGATACCAGAAGCGATCGCCGCTCATCCAGCGCGGCCGGACCGCGTCATCGGTCACCAGTTCGCTCGCATTCCAGCTCAACAACTGCTCGGCGCGCGCGTAGTCGGTGCGGGTCCCCTGGGCGGAGACAAGAAACGCCGGCACGAGGATCGCGCCGGCGGTGATCAGGTGGGCTCGGATTGTCATTGGAGTGATCCGTGTCATTGCGAGGCGCAAGCGCGCCCATGGGTTTTCCGTCTGCCGTTGCCGTTTGCCGTCTGTCGCAGGTCGCAGGTCGCAGGTCGCAGGTCGCAGGTCGCAGGTCGCAGGTCGTCAGGCGTCCAACTCCCCTTCCCATCGCGCCATCGCCGCGGTCGCCAGGCAGTTGCCCAGCAGGTTGATCGAGGTGCGCGCCATGTCCATCACGGCGTCGACACCAAGAATCACCGCAACCCCCTGCAACGGCAAGCCGAACGACGCCAGGGTGCCGGAGAGGATCACCAGGCCCGCGCGTGGCACCGCCGCGACCCCCTTC
>JAEURO010000002.1 GCA_016788345.1 Chthonomonadaceae bacterium | reverse complement strand
ACGCTTGACAAAGAAAAAGCCCCTCGACAGTTTCGAGGGGCTTTGGGTCAATGGGTGTGATCCCTTATTCCGTAGCGCGGAGGGCTCGCTGGTTGATCTGATCGATACCGATCGACCAGTTAGCATTGCTCAGCGGCCCGGGGACAAACTGCACTCGGCTTCGGATCTTGCCAGCAGAGATGTAGTTGGTCACGTTGCCCGAATTGACAGTTTTGACAGCCTCGAAGAACGTGTTGCTGACGCTGCCCGATCCGACATTCTCCCATGCGCCCGACGTGAAGTTCCAGATTTGGAGGTTCTGCGTCATCGCACCGGAAGCACCGATCAACCGGCACTTGGTCATGATCGCGATCTCGCTATAGTTGTTGGCAGAATAGACAGTCGCATCGTGCTCGGTGACAACCTGAACCGGAGGAATGCTCGAGTTCGCAACGATAAACGGCTTGACGACGAGTTCGTTACCTTCGATTCTCCAGAGATCGGCGACGACGCCCGAAACGACCTGGCCCGTGTCAAGCGTGACCGTGTTGGCCTTGCGTCCCATGGCGTTCCATAGGTTGACCCGGCCCCAACCGGTCGATGCGGATCCAGCCGCTTGCAGGTTGCACGACTTGTACAGGATGTCTTGAACTCTCTGTGCCGTATAACCTGGGTTTACAGCTAAGATCATCGAAGCGACGCCCGCTGCATAAGGGGTCGCCATGCTTGTGCCGTCGAGATTCGCATAGGTATTGACAACGGTGTCGCTGGCCCACCAAGTCGAAAAGATCGTAACGCCAGGAGCTGAGAGGTCGATAGCGACGCCACGGGCCGAGAAGCCAGCAAGGTTGCTACCAGAATCAATAGCCGCGACAATCGTTACGTCTGGCCAGTCGAAAGCAGCACCATAAGTTCCACCATCGTTACCTGCGGCGTAACACCACACAGCGTTGTAGGTGTTCTTCATCGTCGTACCGGTTGTGCCGATGACCGACTGCGAAAAGCCACTGTAGCTCGTGCTGACAACGCGGGCGCCCTGGGATGCACAGTAAAGCGCGCCTAGGGTCAAAGCGGTAAAGGACGAGCCGCCACCAGAGCTGTCCGAAACTCGGCACATCATGTGGCTGATCCCTTCGAGGCTGACGCCAGCGATACCAAGACCGTTGTTACCAGTCGCGGCGGCTATACCAGTGCAGTGAGTGCCGTGGCCATTAAGATCCTTTACAATCGACGAGCCGAGAGCGGCTTCTGTCTTCACGTTGGCAAGCGTGGTCGCGGTAGCCGAGTTGCCACCGAGGACGCGCCGGGTTTTGAGGTCTTCGTGACCGTTCGCACCGGTGGTGCCGCAGTGGACGCCTGTGTCGGTGATTCCGATTTTGACGGCGGAATTGCCGCGACAGATGTCCCAAGCGTTGGTCGAGTTATTGTTTGTGTGGCTCCACTGCGAACCCAAAGACGGATCGTTCGGAGTGAACTGGGGATATACCATGTAGTCCGGCTCGACATACTCATAAAGGCCTGTTTTCATGAGCTGCTTGGCGAGTTGGTTCTCATTCATGCCCTTGGGGACATTGATGATATAGACATCGATCGGTTCGATGTATCCTGCTTCGATGTCCTGGATTTTGGCCACGGCGGCTTCCCGCTTCATCTGTGCGCCAAACTCGGTCAGACCCATCCGCTGCCAGGTCACGACCTGGTTCGGCCGGGCATGCATGCGTCCCGTGAACTCCATGACGCCCTTGACTTCTTTGAACTGAGTCTTGTTGGCCGGCACGAAGTCCATTTGATAGCCCTTGAAGTTCTGGGCCATGCTAGTTCCGGCAAGAGCTGCCAGCGCGAGCAAAGAGAGATTTTTCATAGATTTATTTGTGTCCTCGATCGGTGAAAATTAGCCTTAGCCAGGCTTGTGCCATTCTGACACGCTTTCGGTCAGGCTGGTACTGTATTTTAACAAACCTGGTAACTAATTGTTAAAAAATCTTTAGAATTCACGGGCGCGGGCAGGGTTCAATCTAGAAAATATCTATCCCGGGTAAGGAAGACTAGGTGATTTTGCCAGTATTTTCTTTGACCAACTGGACAATCCAGGGAACCTAACGGTCATACTGGACGTTGAAACTCAGGGACTTTGTACCCAACCACATGTTGACCCTTGCAGAGACTTCGCGTTTGCTCGAGGCGGTTCACTTGGCTACGCGAAAGCTGGCCAACGCGACCGACCTCCGTGTTGTGTTGCGTGACGTCTTAGAAATCTGCGTACAAGCTGTTGGAGCGGAAGGAGGGACGATCTATATCCACGAGCCGGCGACCAAGCGCTTGCGATTCGCGATTGTTTATCCTGAAATCGTCGCTGAAAGGCTCGAGCGCCTGGACATTCCAGAAGACTATGGCGTCGCCGGGGAAGTTTTCCAGGCAAGAAAGGCACTCGTCAGCAATTTCCCGAGGGACGGCCAGCCAGGCCGCCTTCGGATCCGAGAAAAGACCGGCATCACTGTCCGGTCAATGATGACCCTCCCCTTGGCCATTGCAGACATGGAGCCAATCGGGGTCGTTCAACTTGTGAACAAAAGGATTGGAAACTTCAACGAGTCCGACGAAGCAGTCTTGGACACGATCTCGGATGTGTCCACCTTGGCCATCCTCAACTCAAGGTTGCTCTCGCAACAAACAAGGGTCGCTTCGCTCGAAGGTATGGGACGCGCCGCCCACGACCTGGCCAACAAGGCAGGCGTGCTCCTGACCTTTATCGAAGACTTCAGACGGAATCTATCGGGACTGAGGGATGCGTTAGGCAAGGGACCAACAAACGCCGAGGCCTGCTTCCACGCAGAGATGCTGGAAAGTTCGTTCGAGGATGTCTTCGCCCCTTACTCGGAAAGGGTCTATCGATATGCCCGGCTGATCAATGACCTTGCAGCAGGCAAGAAACTGACACCGAAACTTCGCAAGGGCGCACTAGGGCACACAGCCGAGCTAGCCGCTCAGTACTTGGAGTCGATGGCCCGCAAAGCCCACATAAAAATCGAGTACGACATTCAGAGAGGGACACCGGACTTTGAATTTGACGACCTCTACGTCATACGAATTGTAGAGAACTTGGTCGGAAACGCCATTAAAGCCGCAGCAGAGATGCTCACTGATGATTGGTTGGAAGCAAACGCGGAGGATCCAGACTCTTACTTCAGCACAATCACCCTGCGCTATCGCTACAGTGAGGGAAGACACACCTTGGAGATTGAAGACCAAGGGCCAGGCATGTCTCCCGCAACCATCAGGGCCATCCTTTCGGGCAATGCAGACTCGTCGTGGGCCCGGGCAGGCGGAAGTGGGCTTGGCACAAAGGTTGTCCTGGAGCTCTCTTCTGCACTTGGCGCCCAAGTCAACATCCAGTCTAGGCTGGGCGAAGGTACGACATTTGTCGTCGAGTTTCGAGACCCAGCAACAGCTAGTTAGCCGCCAGCTATCGCCCCGACAACCATGAACGGAGCTGTCCCGTCTTGGATGCCCAATGGCAATTGGAGGTCAGTTGGCTCGTTGGAAATATCCTCGCCACACGCGAAAAAACGGACGAACGGCCTGCGGATTTTCGTCACATGATCACGGATTGTCCCCGACAGGTTAGGGTAAGCCTCCTCTATTGAGGTCAACACGCTATCGACTGTGACATCCTCTCCGACCTCGACCACGACTTCGCCAGTGACCCTGGCCAAGTTGCGCAAGTGGTATGGAAGAATGACCCGAACCTGTGGCATCACTTAAGAGTCTGGACTTCTACCGACAAGACTGGAGGAAAGTGCTCGTTGATCGCCGTCCAATTGTCGCCACTGTCGGCCGAAACATAGACTTGACCACCAGTCGTGCCGAAATATATGCCGCACGAGTCGCAGGAGTCGACTGCCATAGCCTCGCGGAGCACGTTGACATAGCAATGCTCTTGCGGAAGGCCGCGGGTCAGAGCTTCCCACTCGTTTCCACCTGTCCGGCTTCGGTACACACGCAGCTTGCCGTCTACTGGGACATGTTCGCTGTCGCTCAAGATTGGCACCACGTATATGGTTTCTGGCTCGTGGGAGTGGACGTCGATAGGAAATCCGAAGTCGCTCGGTAGGTTTCCGCTGACCTCGCTCCATGTGTCTGCAGAGTCGTCCGAGCGCATGATGTCCCAGTGCTTTTGCATAAAGAGGGTCGATGGCTTAGACGGATGGAACGCGATCCGGTGGACGCAATGTCCGACCTCGGCCTCTTCTTCTGGCATGAAATTCGACTTTAGACCCCGGTTGACCGGTTTCCAACTTTTACCGCCATCGTCAGTCCGGAAGACGCCGGCCGCCGAAATTGCAACCCACATCCGATCTTCATTTGTCGGGTCGATCAGTACGGTGTGAAGGCACATCCCTCCGGCGCCGGGCTGCCAGTCCTTTCCTGTCGTGTGCTGTCTGAGGCCGCTCAGTTCGCTCCAAGACTTTCCACCGTTCGTGGACTTAAAGAGTGCGGCGTCCTCTACTCCAGCGTAGACGGTTTCTGGATCGCTGAGCGACGGTTCCAGGTGCCAGACCCGTTTGAACGCCCAGGGGACGTCGCTACCGTCATAGAACTTGTGCGTTCCAGGGACGCCGTCATATACAAACTTGTTGCTCTCACCAGCTTCCATGCCGAACATCACTTCTCGTTCGCCAGCTGCGCTGCCTGGTGTGTCCCAGGTTTTGCCTCCGTCATCTGACCGCTGGATGACCTGCCCGAACCAGCTACTTGTTTGAGAGCAAAAAATCCTGTCTGGTACCACAGGTGAAGCCTTCATGTGATAAATCTCCCACCCCATAAAGTGCGGGCCATCGATTGTCCACTTTTGCCTCGCCTCGTCGGACGTGCAAATGAAGGCACCTTTTTTTGTACCAACCAGAACTCGAACTTTCGTCATAGACCTCGCTTTTACCTGGACCGGAGATAAAATTGGTCGTATGACGACTTCGACTCCGGTCCGCGCACCTCGTGGTAACGAGATGACGTGCAAAGGGTGGCATCAAGAAGCCGCGCTCCGCATGTTGATGAACAATCTCGACCCCGAAGTTGCAGAGAGGCCAGACGACCTAGTCGTTTATGGCGGAACAGGAAAGGCTGCAAGAAATTGGGACTGCTTTCATGCCATCGTCAGGAGCCTGCGCGAGCTAGAAAATGACGAGACCTTGCTGGTGCAATCTGGAAAGCCAGTCGCGGTGTTCAGGACTCATGACTTGGCGCCTCGCGTCCTGATCGCGAACTCTAACCTAGTCGGCCATTGGTCAAACTGGTCGCATTTTAACGAGCTAGAAGGCCGAGGCCTGATGATGTATGGTCAAATGACGGCCGGCTCTTGGATCTACATTGGATCTCAAGGAATTGTTCAGGGAACGTTTGAAACGTTTGCCGCTTGTGCAGACAGACACTTCGGAGGATCCCTTTCCGGCAAACTTGTCGTCAGTGGTGGAATGGGAGGGATGGGCGGGGCTCAACCCTTGGCCGCCACAATGAACGGTGCAGCCTATTTAGGAATAGACGTTGACCCTGCCCGCATCGAAAAGAGGTTGAGAACCGGCTACTGCGACAAAATCGCCCTGTCCCTGGACGAAGCCATGGACATGCTAAAGGACCGGCCTAACCTTTCGGTTGGATTAGTCGGAAACTGCGCTGAAGTCTTACCTGAAATGGTTCGCAGAGGCATCGTGCCTGACGTATTGACTGACCAGACCTCTGCCCACGACCCTTTGAACGGATATGTCCCAGCCGGTGTTTCCTTAACCGAATGGTCAGACCTTCGACGCTCAAACCCTGAAGAGTCGCAACGCCGGTCGATCGAGTCGATGGGCGTCCATGTCCAAGCGATGCTTGACCTCAAGAAAATGGGTGCCGTCACATTCGACTACGGAAACAACATCCGCCAGTTTGCGCTTCAAGCGGGCGTAATGGACGCATTTGATTTCAAAGGCTTCGTCCCCGAGTATATCCGCCCACTGTTCTGCAAGGGCAAGGGACCGTTTCGGTGGGCAGCACTCTCGGGTGAGCCTTCTGACATCGATGCCACAGACAAGGCTGTCTTGTCTCTGTTTCCTGACAACGACAAATTGCACAGATGGATGAAAGAAGCTTCGCAAAAAATTCAGGTCCAAGGATTGCCAGCGAGGATTTGTTGGCTTGGCTACGGTGAACGCGCAGAAGCTGGGCTTCGGTTCAACCATATGGTTAACTCGGGAGAAATCTCGGCCCCAGTCGTTATTGGCCGGGATCATCTTGACTGCGGCTCTGTCGCATCTCCGAACCGCGAGACGGAGGCAATGCTAGACGGCTCGGACGCTGTGAGTGATTGGGCTTTCCTCAACGCCATGGTCAACTGTTCTGCTGGAGCGTCGTGGGTGTCCATCCATAATGGAGGAGGGGTCGGAATTGGATATTCGCAGCACGCAGGAATGGTCGTGGTGGCAGACGGGACTGCAAACTCTGAGTTTCGACTTGAGCGCGTTCTTACTTCCGACCCTGGAATGGGGGTCGCCCGCCACGTCGACGCTGGATATGTCGAAGCTAAGGCCTGCGCAAAAGAGAAACAGGTCCAAATTCCAATGCCGTGATCAACGTTCTGACCAAATGGTCAATACTTGGATACCGAACCTAGGGTCATGACTTTTCGGCAATAATCTCCACGACCGACGGCGAAAGCATTCGGAAGTTTGGGTCTGCTGCGATCTGAGTGAACTCCGACAAAGTGGACTCAAGCTCTGCAGAACTGAGGGCACCGTCTTCGACCAAGCGTTTGCCACTGCTCTCCACCCACTTGACAGGCCAGTTCCATGCGTAATCCTTGGGACAAATGGCGAACAAGATCGGCTCGATAGACTTCACACGCAGGCCTGCTTTGCTCAACATTGCCGGAAGTCGTAGTCCAACGTCCGGATCGCCGCCTGCGCTCTTCCAGTTTTCTTCTGTCATCCGCATAAACCGGTCTTGGTGAGGCAAGGGCGGCATGAACCTCCAAGTCGAATAGACAAGGTACTCGTGAATGACCAACCTTCCTCCGGTGCGCAAGGAACCCGCCAACTTGGCGACCACAAGTTCAGGGTCTGCCACAAAGCTCAACACCCAACGGCACCAGGCCAAGTCCTGGTGCAACGGGAGTTCTGTGTCGCTAGACAAATCGTGCTGCAAAAAGTCAACATTGTCCAGGCCAAAGTGGCTACACCGGACCCGGCCAAACTCAACAAATTTTGCAGACAACTCTAAAGCAGTGACCCTTCCCATCGGCCCTACAATTTGCGCTAAGTCGACAGTTGCCATGCCGGGGCCAGCTCCGACGTCCAGAATCCGTTGCCCGGTCGACACTTGGGCTTTCTCCCAGGCCCTGCTCGCCCAGGGCCGCCAGACTCGATGCTGTAAGGCAAGTCTCTCGATTTCTTCGTCCGTCGTCCCCAACACATATTCATCACTCATGTGTGCCAGGTTATCCCATGGCCAGCGGGACAGATCGCTATTCGGGCAAACTGGCCAAAGATGGGACACCGGTCGACGGCCGACCATATGCGAGGCGTTCTTGGCAACGACCAGGTTCGGGATGGAACCGCGGTAGAGAGGGTTTATGCCTGCGACTCTTACTCTATCGAACGACATGAGCCTGAGTGTGTCGTTTTCCCGCGAAACACTTACGAAACCCAATTGGCCGTCCAGCGCTGCATCGAGATCGATGTCCCTTTTACCGCCCGTGGTGCCGGTACGGGATTGAGCGGTGGCGTGACTGCGGTAAAGGGCGGAGTCATCGTCAGCACAAAGCGCATGAACCAGATTCTGGAGGTGGATCCGGTCAATAGGTGCACACTTGTTCAGGCAGGCGTTGTCAACCAAAAGGTCAATAATGCCGTCAAACCCTTTGGGCTCATGTTCGCTCCAGACCCTTCAAGCCAGACTGTTTGCACAATCGGAGGGAACATCAATGAAAATTCTGGCGGCCCACATACCCTCAAATACGGAGTGACGGCCGATCATGTCCTTCAGGCCACACTTGTCGACTCAAGGGCACAAGTCATAGTGGCCGGCTCACGGGTCAGCGGGGGCCCGGGAATTGACCCTCTTAGCCTCGTAGTGGGTTCTGAAGGAACCCTTGGAATTGTAACCGAGGCGTGGCTCCGGCTCGTGCCCATGCCTGAACGAATAGAGACGGCATTGATTGCATTTTCCACCATTCGGTCAGCGGTGGACGCGGTTGTCGAAGTGATGGCCAGGGGAGTCATCCCAGCCGCCCTTGAGATGATGGACAAGCACGTCTTGTCGGCTGTTGAAAAAGCCTTCGGGCTCGACTACCCAAAAGGATCTGAGGCTTTGCTGCTTATCGAGTGCGACGGTCGCTCCCAGCAGGCAGAGTCTGAAATACGCTCCGCAATTGAAGCTTGCCTTGACTGCGGGGCGACGAATGTGGAGACTGCCGGCAACGAGGAAGACAGAAAGCGACTCTGGACCGCCAGGAAGAAAGGGATTGGGGCCATGGGTAGGCTCGCTCCCACCATCGTCACCCATGACGGAGTCATACCAAGGTCGAGACTCCCCGAAATGCTCGAGTTCGTCTATGCGATCGCAGAAGAAAATAGCCTCGGGGTCGCCAACATCTTTCATGCAGGCGACGGCAATCTGCATCCCTGTTTCTACTTTGACGAGCGCGAGCCAGGGACGGTCGAGAGGGTTCTGGCAGCAGGCGAAGCCGTGCTCGACAAGTGCGTTGAGCTTGGCGGTTCCGTGACTGGCGAACATGGAATCGGTCTTGAGAAGATCGACTCGTGGTCCAAGAGCCTATCGGCAAACGACCTTCGGCTCCAAACGACTGTCCGCGAAGCTTTCGACGTGAGTGGGCTTTGCAACCCGTGCAAAGTGATCCCAAATCAAAAAGGATGTGTCGAGCACAGACGACGCTGGAGCGGGGCAGCAACATGAGGCGAGTGGTCGGGTCAGGGTCCAAAGCCGCTTTTTGCAAACACTCGAACCTCGAAGCACACCGTCCCAAGAACACGTCGCTCCACTGTGCGCCGAGGGACCAGATTGTGACGGCAGGAGCTGCAGTCACCATTGCCGAAATCCAAGAGTGCTTGGCTCGTTGCGGCCAGTGCCTGCCCATAAGACTCGATCTCGGGCAGCCTCTTGGCGGTTTTCCAGGGACAGTTGGTGGTTTGGTCGCGACGAACATGCCCCACGCGCTCTCATCGCAGTACGGAAGCCCAAAAGAATGGGTTTTGCACATGGAAGTTTTGTTCCAAGGAGAGCAAGCCCAGTCGGGAGCAAAGGTTGTCAAAAGCGTCGCGGGATATGACGTTCATAAACTGTTTGTCGGTTCATGGGGTGTTCTTGGCCCCATCAACACCGTCACGTTTCGCACTTATCCCCTAAACGTATTGTCCCAAGGAGAAGCCGTCACGCTTAGGGATCTTCAAGGCGGCGAGGTCTGGATCTTGAGGACTCTGGCGTCTGAGCTGGATCAAGCTCTGAACAAGGCCCAGGGCGTCTACGCGTTCGACCGACCCTCGTGTACGATCTGGTCTGAGATGAGGCCCGAAGAACCCAGCGAAGGATGGATTATCGGTCCTGCAGGCTACCGATGGTCTAACAGGGCAGACAAGGGTATGCAGATTCAAATTAAGCGGGCATTTGACCCTGAGGGGGAGTGGGAGTGAACGAGCTGCTCACGATCGCACAAAGCTATTTGGACTCAGAAGTCGCACCAAGGGCCAACGTCATCGACCATGATCCTGGCGCCTTGCGTGCCGCCCTCGACGGTCTGTGTAGCAGAAACTTGATGGCGCTCCGCCGCCCAGAAGAATTTGGTGGCCCAGCCCTTAGTGAGCGCGAGTTTCGTCAATTCCAAACTATGGTAGCTGCAGTCTCGGGCTCTCTGGCGTTCCTACAAACCCAACACCAAAGCGCAGTGAGCCTGATCTCCCGTTCGAGCAATGCCGACCTCAAAGACCGCTACCTTCCGTACATGGCCGATGGGCAAAAGCTGGTCGGCATCGGTTTTAGCCAGCTAAGACGCAAGGGCCCGCCATTGTTGAAGGCTCAGCAAGTCAATGGCGGGTATGTCCTGGATGGGTCAGTCCCTTGGGTCACGGGATTGACTTTCTATCACGAGTTTCTCATCGGCGCGACATTGCCCGACGGCGAGTCATTGTTCGGCCTCGTGCCGTTCCATGACACTGAAAACATGAAACTGGGACATGTCATGAAGCTCTCGGCCATGGAGTCGCCACAAACAGTTTCCGCTGCAGTAAGTGGCTTGTTCCTACCGGACTCACAGGTCGTCAACACTCGGCCGGCAGGATGGATCCACACAAATGACCTTATCAATATCATCCTCCAAGGGTTTTTCGCCATCGGTTGTGCCCAGGGTGGACTCGACGTCCTGCGAAAAGCCGCTGACCATAAGGGCGACCCATGTATCAAAGAAGCTCACGAAGCTCTGAGCCAAGAGGTCACACAATGTCAAGCTGCCATGGAGGCAGCGCAAGACAAATCAAATGAAGACCAGACCACAGACGAAAAACTGCGGGTCAGGGCCTGGGCGATCGACCTGGCTTCAAGGTGCGCCCACGCTGCCGTTGCCGCTACCGGCGGTTCCGCGAACAGTGTCGAGAACGACGCACAGAGACTCTACCGAGAGGCCTTAGTCTATACAGTCAGCGCCCAGACACAACCGATCATGAAAGCGACTCTGGAACGGCTCAGCAAGTTGCACACGTAAAGACAATGCGGTAATGTTTTTGCGAATGGTGCGTGGGTTATTAGTCATTGCTTTGTTCAGTGTGGTCGCCCCGACTTGGGCCGATCGAGAGATCACGATCCCCAAGGGCAAGAAGATTCGAGACGGATACTTTAGGGCTGAGTACCTAGGTGTGTTCGGAGAAAGATCCGGGAGGGCTTGGCTTGGTACGGGCTTCCTAGGAGGGTATGAAATTGAAGGGACGTTTCAAAGAACCAGGGAGTCCAGATGGACAAGCTCTTTTGACATCGCTTATAACTACACACCGCCCATCACCGACATCGCCCCAGGCCTAAGTGTAGGAGTACAGGACGCCTTGAACGTCTCCGAGAACGGGAGGGCGGTGTACATTGCGACGACCTATCGCTATGGCAACGAGGGTGAATTGAACCAGAACACCCCGACCGAACTGACGGTGGGGTTCTGGACAAGAAAGACTGGCTTCTTTTTCGTTGGCGCAAGCTTTCCATTCACAGATAAGCTCCTTTTTGTCGCCGAGCACGACTCCATGAAGGCCGCGGCTGGTCTCGAGTTTCGCGTAGCAAAGGGCGTTCAACTCAAATCGGTCTTCGAGCGGGACGGGACGTCTCTGGGGATGAGTTTGAGCCATCGGTTTTGAGGTCTAGTCCAGCCTCTCTACAGGCTAGTGCAATTCGGATACCGACCGTCTCGCAGAACTCCTCCCGGCTCGCACCGTCTGCCACGAATGGTTCGCCAATGACGACAGTGATCCGGCCACGCTTCGGTTTTTTTGCCCCCCTTGGCCACATGAGCTGAGTTCCGTTGACTCCAACGGGAATGACAGGCGCACCGGATTTAGATGCAAGCACCGCGACGCCCGGAAGTATGGGGTTCATAGCCTGCCCGTCTCCCCGGTGGCCCTCTGGAAACACGAGGATTGCCCGCCCTTCTTTTAGCCACTGGAGGCTTTGACGAATCGCAGTCATGTCACCTGAGCCTCGCTCAATTGGGAATGCCCCCAGACTCCGGATCAGAGGTCCGAAGAGTGGGTGTCGAAAGAGTTCTGCCTTGGCCATGAATCGAAGCTCACGCGGGAAATGTGAACCCATCAGCGGAGGGTCAAGATGACTCATATGGACACAGGCTACGATCAGTGGGCCGGACTTAGGGACCCTGTCTCGCCCAGAAACTTGCACTTTCCCTAGGAAGCCGAAGAAGAATGTGCGGACAATCCAAGACACCAGCGAGTACCAGATCCCCCGGCGTGGACTCCCGATCGCGTCTGGCTGACTAAGACTCATGATAGTAAGGATCAATGTTTTTCATGACTATTGTCCATATACAATCAACCGAAACTTGGAGCATTGACCTAATGGTGGCACACGATGACAGGTTACAACCTAAGTGACAAGAAGAGGTCGGTCAGGTACTGCTTGAGTTCTGTTGCTACTCAGGTCGAACTTGCACTCCTGGATCTTAACGAAGGCGATTTGGACAAGATTGAATGCAGGCTGTCCTTTGTGGCCGAATTCCATGATCTTGCAAAACGCCTATTGGTGGACATTGACTTAGAAAGCCGCAAGAATTCCATAGATTCTCATGTTTCCAGCTCGGCTGGCTGACCCGCGAACTGCACCATGTCGCTACTGTGCCCGGGAAAAAACTTAGCGCCCGGGTCAATCAACCCTTTAGCAACGCAGACCGCGGTTGCAGCCTCGCCTACTCCGGTAGCGATCAACTTCAGTTTTCCTTCATAGGTGCAGACGTCGCCCACAGCGAACACTCCTGGCAAATTTGTCTGATAGAGATGATCGACAACGATTTGGTTCTTCTCAATGTCCAGCCCCCAGTATTTGATTGGACCGAGTGAGGATTTGAACCCAATGTTGACGACCAGAGCGTCGCAAGCTACACGTTCCCGCTCCTTGCTCTTTGTGTCTTCCAAGGTCACCGATCGCAATCCTGCACTCCCGTCCAAGGCTGCAATCACCTTCCAAACAAGTAGCCCGACCCCTTGGGCCTTGACGGCCTTGACGGTCTCCTCATGGGCCCTAAAACCATCCCTCCGGTGGACAATGCTTACAGACTTTGCGACTGGAGCCAGGTTCAATGCCCAGTCGAAAGCGCTATCGCCACCGCCAACGACCAAAACCGACTTGTTTTCGAAGTCCGAAAGACTCTTGACGCCATAACTCAACCCTCGACCCAGAAATTCGTCCTCACGTTCGACGCCGAGCCTTGTCGGAGAGAAGGCCCCGGCTCCAGCAGAGATCAGCACTGTTTTCGTCAAATAAGACATGCCATCTGAGCCAGTCAACACATAACCCTCTGAGCCCGGCCTTAACTCGGTTGCGACGACCCCGAGAATGACCTCCGGGTCGAACTGTGTTCCCTGGGCGGCCAGACCTGCCGCGAGATCCTTCGCTTGTACGATCGGAAATCCTGGCATGTCATAAACGGCTTTCTCTGGATATAGGGCTGTGAGTTGCCCCCCCAACTCTTCCAAGCTATCAATAATTCGGACCGACATACCCCTCATGCCGGCATAGAAGGCTGCGAAAAGCCCGACTGGGCCTCCGCCAATGACAGTCAAATCGACCGTCAACGGCTCTCCAACAGGGCCAGCCTCTCGGACATGACCTTCTTGCTGAATTCGATCGCGTTGTAGCTTGACCTAATGAATGGCCCGCTCGCGACGAACGAAAACCCAAGTTCCGCTCCGATAAGTTCGTACTCCTTGAACACGTTAGGGTGAATATATTCAACGACTGGCAAATGTTTCATCGTCGGACGAAGGTATTGGCCGATGGTCACTGCGTCGACCCCAATATGGCGAAGATCCTTCAAGGTCTTGACCACTTCGTCTTGAGTCTCCCCAAGCCCCAACATGATGCCGCTCTTTGTGTAGATTCTCGAGTCTAGCTCCTTCACCGTTTCCAGAACACCCAACGTCCTTGCGTACCGGGCCTGCGGCCGGACAATGGTGTGGAGGCGCTCAACAGTTTCGATGTTATGGTTGTAAATCTCTGGGCACGCGTCGGTCACAGTCTGAATCAACTCTCGACGGCCCTGGAAGTCTGGCGTCAGAACCTCGACAATGATCTCAGGGATGTGATGGTGCAGGGCCGTGATTGTACGGGCGAACTGTCCGGCACCCTGGTCTTTCACATCGTCACGGGCCACGCTAGTGACGACAACATGTTTCATCCCCATTTTTTTCGCCGTCATTGCGACGTTCACAGGTTCAAACGTGTCGATCTGTTCACCTCGCCCGACCTTGATCGCACAAAAACCACAACTCCGTGTGCAGGTGTCGCCCAATATCATAAATGTGGCAGTCTTCTTGCTCCAACACTCGGGCAGGTTCGGACACCTGGCACTCTCGCAGACAGTGTGCAGGTTTTTGTCCCGCATCATGTCTTCGACTTCTTTGATCGTGTCGGGCCGGGGGAGCCGGATAGTCAGCCACTCGGGCAAACGCTGGGCCACGAGGGTCAGTGTACCGGAGGGCCTTGCCTGGGCAATCCAACCCATAAGACCCTCGAACCTGTACAAAGGGCTATAATGTCGCGATGAAAAAGTACTTCGTTGCTTCTCTCGCGTTCCTGTTTGTCGGTTGTGCTTCAGGACCAACACTCGTTGGCAAGTGGCAAGTTTCGGGAATGAAGAGTCTTCCTCCGAACTCGAAAATGTACATGACATTTTCCGCTCCGGACAAGATGGACATGGAGATGGACATGCCGCTTGCAGGAATTCCTGGCGCTGGCAAGGATGCTGGAATCAACTTCCATGTACTCGGAACATATAAGCAAGAGGGCTCCAAGATCACCATGAAGGCTGAGGACGTCAAGTACACGACGAAAGGTATTCCGGACAGCGTCAAAGGCATGTTGGAATCGAACATGGGCACCCAAAAGAAATCTATGATGGATCAAATCAATAAAGAAGGCGCCCAATCTATCGAATGGAAGGGCAACGACGAGTTCACGATGAAGTCTGCGACGGGCGATATGACCGCCACTCGCATGAAAGGCTGAAAACACTTATGCTTGATTACTGGGGCCCTTCTTTCCCGAAAGAAGGGCCCCAGTGTGTCAGAGCTTGTGGAGACTGAGGGAACTTGGATACTTCGCTGTGCTCCAAATCGTGTGCTTTGCTCTTAACAGCTTTGTGGCACTAGCGTCTGGGGAACCCGTTCCTGGGTTTCGCGCAAACCGAGGGAAAGCGTCGCTAGATAAGTGCAACACGAGTCTGTGCCCCGCCTTAAAATCATGAGCAAACCACCAGGGTTGGACGCTGAGCTTCACCACCTGGTTGGCTTTCCGCGGGACAAATGCTCCATTTAGGTACGTCGTTCGGCTGATCCCGGGCAACCCAATAAACCTAGAGACTCCATCAGGGCCTTCGTCCAACACCATCGCGCTAAATGTCGCATCCTTAGCCGTGGACGATACATAGAGTGTGAGCTCAGTTGGGCCAGACAGGGCTGTGTCCACCTTGAAAGGACTGGTCTTGAATATGGCGGCTGTACGGCCATGGCCAGCCAATGGGACGACGGTCGTTTCGCCTGTGACGTTGATTTCCATTCTGTCGCTCTTCCAAGCAGGTTTCAAGGGATTGTAATCATAGGATGTCTTTCCAGACCCCGGTTCGCCAGACAACGAGCCAAACAACTTGCCCGCCGAGAGGTTCCATTTGACCTTCGATGATGTTGTGGGCGGCCATGATGAAGTCTCTGCCCAAGAGTTCTTGCCTGTGACAAACATCCTGACCTTCGGCTGATTGTCCAGCGATACCGACTTGTCTTTCAGATAGGTGTCAAAGAACCGGAGATAGATGGGTTCAAGCTCAAGAATTCCATTTGCGCCATATTCGATGTCGCCGAACTTGTGGCTAGAGTTGAAAAGGTGCGTCCAAGGGCCGAACACCAACATGTCGCGCGGGTTGTTCCTGGCTTCCCAATGAAGGGCCGTCCCAATTCCGTCTCCGTCCCAAATGCCGCTGACATGCAGGGCCGGAATTTTAACTTTTGCAACCTCACTCGTTGTGAAAACGTCGCCCCAATCAGCAAGGTTGGGCCTGCGCAACCATCTGTCAAAGAAATCTACATTGCTTCCAAAAAACTTGTTATCAGCCTGGGTGAGAGGCAACGTGTTGAGAGACATCAAGTTCGTCATCTCAGCAAACGCGCCCGCGACTGTAGCAGACCTGTCCTTGACGACACGGCACCACCAAAGATTTGCCATCAGCATGAAGCTGCCGTTCTCCCAAGGAAAGTTTTTGTCAGGCTGCGGTGGGCTGACTTGAGGCACGATGCACTTGAGGGCAGGGTGGCCGGTTGTGGCCGCGGCCCATTGCACATATCCGAGGTAGGAGCCACCGATCATCCCGACTTTTCCGTCGCTCCATGGTTGGCTGACGATCCAGTCAAGCGTGTCTTTTCCGTCTCGCCTCTCGTTCACAAGAGGATCCCATTCACCGTCGCTTCCTCCACGGCCCCGGACGTCTTGCGACACGACCACATAGCCCCGTTTCGCGTACCATGATTCTTGGATAATCGACGCCGCCCGGCCATAGGGGGTCCGGATCAAGATTGTCGGATATTTGCCCGGCTGGTTGGGACGCGCAATGTCGGCCATCAATGAGACCCCATCTCTCGTCTTCATGCGCACACGGGTCTCTTGAACCACCGGATATGTAGGCTGGCTCAGCTCCGGATACTTGGCCAAGGAGTCGACGAAAAGGCCATCACGTCCCCGGAGCACCCAATTGATTTTCTGGCTAGGAACGTTCACGCCGAGGGGCGTCCCGTCCGGGTCAAACGCCAGCTCGATTTGCGTGGGGCCCAGGTCGAGTGACCAAATGTTTACAGTTGCTCCTTTGACGGATTGAACATTAGCTGTGATCGTTGCCTCAAGCTCAGCAAGGTTATCGACAAAAATTAGTTTTGTCTTCTTGGCGTTGCCACCTGTTCCTTTCCAAAGTAAGCTGTTTATTACAGGATGGAAGACCGCTAGCGCTGGCTTGACTCCAGGTGAATAGGCTTTGTCCTTTGCCGTCTCTTTACCGCCAGACACGATCGTGTACTTGCCGTTTTTCCAGGTCACCTTCACTGTTTGCCCACTTTGAGTCGTGGTCATGTCGAGTTCACTTAGCGCCCCTCCTGTCACCCGCCCGGTGAGATCGCTCGTGACAGTCACGGGTCCTATCTTAATTTCTAAGTGGGAAACAATCGTTCCGTCAGGCCTCATACTGCCCGTCGACTCGCCACACTTTGAGCCCGAATAATAGACATCAAAAGTCTGTGATTGAGCCTGCGACAACGTCGGCCAAAATACAGTCAGTGCCAAGAGCTTTCGAAACATGCGAGAAGTATACGCTCGGCAATATGGGACTCGCAGCAGAGACTTAAACGAAAGTCTGCATTAAACTGGACCCATGAAAAACACAAAGGTTGAAGCCGCGCTTTGGTCTTTGGCGTTCCTAGATCTGCTCGGATTCGGAATGCTCATTCCGGATGCCCAGATACGCCTTGAGAGCATGGGATCCAAGGGCTGGGCGATCGGTGCGATCCTTAGCAGTATGTTCCTTGTCCAAGTCCTTGTGAGTTCGGCTTGGGGACGGCTCAGTGACCGTGTCGGTCGAAAGCCGGTTGTCGTTATCTGTACCCTTCTGTCTGCCACGGCCATGTTCATTTACGCCAAAGCCGAGAATCCAGCCTGGATATTGGCCAGCAGAATCATCGCAGGTCTAGGGGCAGCGAACATCGCGGTCGCACAAGCCTATATCGCCGACCTCAATGCGACCAAACTCGTTTCGGCAATGGGCCGGATCGGTGCTGCTGTGTCGACAGGCCTGATCGCCGGCCCGGCCCTTGGCGGCCTGCTCTCATCGAAAGGTGGCAACCATCTTCTTGGGCTCGTGGCGGGAGGATGCTCTCTAGTTGGAGCCCTTACGGCCTGGGTGTTGCTTCCTTCGGTGCGTCCGACCAAACAGTCCACCAAGCCGCGAGGGACGCTCTCTTTATTGAGAGAGATCAAATACCTACCGAGAGTCTTCGGAGTCATTGCTGTGGGTTGGCTCTCCTTAGCCACCCTCGAGGGAACATTTGGGCGACTCTTGAAAAATAATTTGGGAATGGGTGCCATGGAGTTCGGATGGGTCTTCTCCTACGAATCCGTCTTAGGCTTGATCGTTCAGGCATTCGTTTTGAAATGGATCGAGTCTAAGGTTCATCCAACCCTGGCTATGCGCTTGGCATACTTGTGCATGGGGCTCGGCCTCGTTGTTTTTCCGTTCTCTCCGAACCTTGGCGTCATTTTCTTGGGTTCGACGATCTATGCCTTTGGTAGCGCAGTGGCCAATCCGACCGCCAACGCTTTGTGCAGTTCGCTTGTGTCTAAGGAGCGGCAAGGCGAGCTTTTCGGGCTCCTGCAGAGTGCAAGGTCGTTTGGTTTCCTTGTCGGACCCGGTATTGGAGGATGGCTTTTCGATAGGCATGTCTCGTCGCCCTACGTGGGTGCGGCCCTCATCTGTCTGGCAGCCATGATTGCCGTCCCTGGCCAGACTCTGTTCGAAAAGATCAACGAGAGTGCAGAGCCCGAACCGGCGTAGGCTCAAAGCAGTACACTGAGATCGTGCGTAGAGCCGTCGACGTCGTTGTGGTCGGAGCTGGCCAGGCGGGGATAGAAGCCGCCCTCGCCTGCGCACGAATGGGTGTCAGAACCGCCTGCGTCACCCTTCGGCTAGATCGAATAGGCTACCTGCCTTGTAACTGCAGTATTGGCGGCCCGGCAAAAGGGCATATCGCAAGAGAAGTTGACGCGCTTGGCGGCCAGATGGGTGTCACGACCGACCACTCGCTGACCCATACTCGAACCGTCGGGACGAGCAAGGGCCCGGCTGTTCAGACCATCCGCGCCCAAGTGTGCAAGTCCACGTATCCACTTTTTATGAGGGGGGTACTTGAAACTCAAGACAGTCTTGATCTCTATCAAGGGACTGTGGAGAGCCTTGTCTTAGACGCCTCCGGCGCTATCCGTGCAGTGCGAGTTTCTGAAGGCTCAGAGGTTTATGACCTCGATTGTCGGGCTGTCGTCCTGACGACCGGCACATTTCTCAACGGCCTTTGTCATGAAGGATCAAAGAAGACCGTGGCGGCCAGACATGGTGACGACTCGGTTCAGTCGCTGGCGGCGTTCATCAAGGATCTCGGAATCAGGACCAAGCGATTCAAGACTGGCACGACCCCCCGGGTCAAACTCGGCAGCCTCGATCTGTCTCTGGCTCAAGTCATGCCAAGCGAATCAGAAGCGGGCCCCCTGAGCTTTTTGCATGACAGGACGTTCGAGAAAAGGGAACTCTTGCCGACTTGGCAAACCCGGACAACACCATCAACGCATGAAGTTCTTCGAGAAAACCTCGACAAGAGTGCGATGTTTTCTGGGGACATCGAAGGAGTCGGGCCGAGATACTGTCCGAGTGTCGAAGACAAGGTGGTGCGATTTGCAGGCAAAGACTCACATCCAATTTTTTGGGAGATAGAGGAATGGGACAGTGATTCAGTTTATGTGCAGGGGTTCTCAAGCTCAATGCCTGCCGAGGTCCAGTTGGAAGCCTTGAAAACGGTGCCGGGCATGGAGTCCGTCGAAATGTTACTGCCCGGCTATGCGGTCGAGTACGACATGGCAGACCCCTTACAATTGCGACCTTCGTTGATGTCCAAGCTGCTTCCGGGCCTGTTCCTTGCCGGGCAAATCAATGGGACAAGCGGCTATGAAGAGGCCGCTGGGCAAGGGATCGTCGCCGGAATCAATGCGGCGCACTTTGCACTCGGGCTTCCCGAAGTTGTGTTTCCAAGAACCCAGAGTTTCATTGGCGTGATGATCGACGACTTGGTCACCAAGGGCGTCGACGACCCCTACAGAATGCTTACGGCCAGGGCGGAACACAGGCTCCTTTTGCGGCATGACAATGCCGACCAGCGCTTGACGCCCCTTGCAATCGAACTGGGTCTAGCGACCACAGAGCGCGCCTTCAGACTGGAGAAGAAGCTCCGCACAATACAGTCGACCAAAGAATGGTTGTCGACAACCTTTGTGTTCGAGTCCGATTTGGCCCCACTTAAAGACGCGCCAGTTGTGCGAGGTCGGGCATCGCTGTATGAGCTCCTCAAGCGGCCAGAAATCAACCTCGTCGACGTTGAGACTCTTGCCATTCGTCTTGGTTTCACGGCTCAAACTCCCGAACGGCCGGGCCCAGGCAGATACGGGTCGACGGCGGCAGCTGCAAGAAGGCAGATCGAAATCGAAGCTATCTACGACGGCTATCTAGCCAAGCAATGTCAAGAAGCGAAACTCGCAGAAAAGCTTGAATTCATGTCCCTTCCTGTTGAACTGGATTACTGGTCAATGACCGGTATCAGTCATGAGAGCAGGGAGAAACTGGATCGCTTGCGGCCATCGACAATCGGCCAAGCCTCTCGAATCCCAGGGGTAAGGCCGGCAGACGTCGCCCTTTTGATCGGTTATCTTCGCGGCTCGGTCAAATCGGCCTGAACCGCATCGATAACTCTCTCGACCGTATCTGGCGAGAACCCTCGGCCCGTTAGAAACCTCGATAGCTTAGGCAAGTCCTCATCCCGCCTTGACCGTGCCAAGTGGTGCGCCCTGTCGAACTCCGGCACCTCGAACGGAAGCTCCAATTCAACGACTATGCCTCGACGAGCCAGACGTTCTGCAACAAGGGCGTCACCCCTTAGCACACTCGTTGAAGCTATTTCAACCTCTCGCTCGATGATTCTTTGATCATCGACGAAGCGCTTAGATTTGGCCCATACGACAAGCTCTTCCGTATCATCCTCTGAAACGCCCAACTCAGTCAGATGGGCCCGAAGCTCCGCTTCGGACCGCTCTTTGGCCTTGAGAAACCTGGTCGTGAATTCTAATCCTGCGAAGTTCACTGCTCGAGCGATACAGCAATAACTCCCGTATCGACCTTAGGCGGAGCAAGCTTTTCTCGAAGGAGCTTTTCAACGTCTGCCAAAACTTCTGGATTCGTCTCAAGAAACTCTCTGGCATTGTCGCGGCCCTGGCCAAGTCGAGTCTCTTGATAATTGTAATAAGTGCCCGCCTTTCCAACGATGCTGTGCTCGACGGCCAAATCTAGAACGTCGCCAGCCTTCGATATCCCTCTTCCGAAGATGACGTCAAACTCCGCATTTTTGAAGGGTGGGGCGACTTTATTCTTGACGACCTTGACTTTTGTCCTGGCTCCGACAGCGTCCGGACCGTTTTTGATCATTTCTCCCCGTCGAACTTCTAGCCTGACCGACGCCCAGAACTTGAGGGCCCGTCCGCCTGGCGTCGTTTCTGGGTTGCCAAACATAACTCCGATCTTTTCCCTGATCTGGTTGATGAAGATCGCCGCAGTTTTGGTCTTGTTGAGTGAACCGCCCAGCTTTCTAAGTGCCTGAGACATCATGCGTGCTTGCAATCCCACGTGACTGTCACCCATGTCTCCTTCAATTTCGTTTTTCGGAACCAGTGCCGCGACTGAGTCCAGGACGACTACGTCCATGGCACCAGACCTGATCATGGCGTCCATAATCTCTAAGGCTTCCTCGCCTGTCGTTGGTTGGGCGACGTAAAGCCTGTCGACATCGACCCCTAGCGTCTTGGCATATTCGGTATCCAGCGCATGTTCTGCGTCGACATAGAGGGCCATTCCGCCGTTCTTCTGCGCCTCTGCTACGATGTGCAGGGCTAATGTCGTTTTGCCGCTCGACTCTGAGCCATAGATCTCTGTGATGCGCCCCTTGGGGATTCCACCAGCACCCAAGGCTATGTCGAGCGACAGTGAACCTGTCGGAATCGTTTCGATCTGCTCGCTGGTACCCTCACCCAGACGCATGATCGTACCTTTGCCAAAGCTTTTTTCAATTTGCTGTAGCGCCAGATCCAAGGCGCGGTCTCGGTCCGTCATTCCATTCTTCTCCACAACAGGCATAGTTTACGTCATCTCCTCGAAAGGTAGACATAAAGATACTACACGATAGACACAAAAAGCAAGGCCCGGTGAAAGATTATCGAGAAATGGCCCCATTCACCGTCAAATGGAGTCCATTCCCTATGGCCTGCAAGTCTTTTCGCAGCGATCCCACGGCCGGATAAGCTGTCTGGAAGATTTCTATGTCAGCTGCCCTGCGCACAGCATCGGGCCCGGTGACAATCGTGGCACGACCACCGTTAGCCCTTAGGATCGAACATGTCAGAGAGCCCAAGCTAAACGTCATGTCGGTCGAGAGCGCGCCAAATTTTGTCGAGGCTTGCTTGGCGTCGCTGAGCAGGCCTCGCCCTAAGTCCTTGTCAGCCATAAGAGTCCCATAGGCAGTCGTGACGTCGATGTATGTCGCGACCGAGGACCGGCCCGCAACATCTGTTACATTCGGCATGCTTGTCCAGGGAGTTTCCGTAAGTCCCCGGCCCTCAGAGACAATTCTGATGATCCCGGTCTTCTTATCTAGGAACAGCGTTTGGGCGCGCTGCAGCACACTCAAACCAGATTGAAACGCACCAAGGTCTCCGGTCGAAAGGTAGATTTGTAGAGAAGCATCGCAATAGGACATATAGTCACCAAACGTCGTAGTGACGCCTGGAGAGTTGTCGAGCGACCTAACAACAGACCCGCCGGAGACATAAGTGGCCAAGGAAGCGTACACTGCCCTACACCGTTCCACAGACCCTGCGTCGTTGAGCATTCGAGCGGCTTCGGTCAACCTTGCCAGAGCAAAGGCGGCCGGCTCCAAGAGGTCGTTCCCGCCCAATTCTGGGTTCCAGTTACCAGCAAGTTTCCGGAGTTTCGACCATGCGTTTTCGTAATCGCCCCACCGTTTTAGTGCGGAGTCGAGGTCTGTCACAATCGGGGTCATTGCAGGGTTTTTTGCGGGGTCGAGCCCCAGATTCAAAACCATCCAAGTTTGATCAGGACCGGTCACTTCCTTGCGGAGCGTGTTGGGGCGGACAGTCAGTCCAATGGCCCGGCCTGTTTCTGATGTCTCACTGTATGCGGCGGACCAATATGGGCCAGGCAGCAACAAACGGGAGAGGGTCGAAACGAGAAGGAACCGGGCGAGTTTGGCCCAGTCTTCATGTCCAGGATGCCTAGAAATTAGGGCCAAAACGGCGCATAGTTCCGCATTTTCTTGGATCGTCGATTCAAACTTGACCGCACGTCGCTTCGGCTCACTAGCCACCCGTGAAACGCTACCGTGCAGCCAATCGACCATTCCAGACTCAAACAGCTTCTTGAGTCCGCTTGCCGCTTCTTCGAGGTGTCCTGAGTGGACCAGTGCCCTCCAATCCCAAACCCGCCACGCGGTCCACCCGTTGGCCTCAAAAGGTTCTGGCTGTTTCGACCGCGTTACGACCCTGGCAACATAGGATTCGAGACTCGTTGGCCCCGGGATAGACGATCCTAAGAGAAAGTCTTGCTCCAAGTTTGTCTGAAGCTCCATGTCAGATTTTCGCTCTCCTGCCCCGGCTAAACTTTCCCGCCGGGAGGCATAGAGCAATCCCAAAATTGCTGGAGAATCGAGCCGTTGAAACGCACCTGATCGGCCTAGCCAGCCAAGTAGTGTGCCGTCTGGCGACGTCACGAGAATGTAAAAACCCGGATCCACTCCGCTCGTGGCGGTTGACAGTGGAAATGGGCCTTGGAGCCATTCTGGATTCAAAGAAGCGTCAATACGGACTGGGATGAATTCCCTATTGAGACGCTCGGCGATCTCTGGGTCAGTAAAAACATTCTTGTCGATTTGCCTGGCGTTCCAGTTCCATCCCAGGCCAACGGTGAGGAACAGCAGCTTGTCTTCGCGCTTTGCTTCGGCAAACGGGTCGTCTCCAAGCGTGCGCCATTTGACGCTTTGCCGTGCCGCTGCCTTCATGAAGTCGCCTCGGTCTAAGCTGACTGCGTTGGGCTCTGCGGGGGGAATGTAGGGGCGGACAGCCGAGGCGAAACCAAAAATTGCCGCAAGACTGACGACCGTCCCTACGACTCCTGGGTAGCTTCGCCGAATCCTCCGCGAGGGCATGCCCGTGATTATGCCCGTGTTTTGCCAGCGGGCCCCCCTTCGGTCGCCATGGACCTCCCATAATGAACCTCACATGTCGATTTCAATGGACGAGGTCCGGCACGTCGCCCAACTTGCGCGACTCGAGCTGGACGATGTGGAGTTAGCGGCTTTTCAAGGCGAGCTAAATGCCTTGTTGGGTTATTTCCACGACTTGCAGGCCCACTCACTTGAAGGGTTGGCCAACCAGCCACACTTGATCGACCTGTTCAATGTGTGGGCCGTGGATGCCCCTAAGAGCGGGTTCAGCCCAACCGCGAGCCTTCGAAACGCGGCCGTCACGAAAGCCGGCCTCTTCATCGCACCAACGATCATCGAGGATTAAATCCGTGCTGACCCGGCTAAGCGCAGCCGACCTCGTCTCCCTGGTCAAAAAAAAATCGGCGTCAGTCCCCGAAATCGTTATAGCTCACATTGAGCGCACATTGACTGTCGATCCTCAGTACCGCGCCTTTTTGTCGATCGACCCTGACCTTGCCCTGAAGCGAGCTGAGGAAGTTCAGAGAAAGATCGACTTGGGAGAAGACTTGCCTTTGGCTGGAGTCCCTGTGGCAATCAAGGACAACATCTCCGCGGTCGGCTTTCCCATGACCTGCGGGTCAAGGATTCTCAAAGGCTACCAGCCACCCTACGACGCCACCGTGGTCGAACGGATCGAGTCCATGGGGGCCATTATCGTCGGCAAGGCTAACCTCGACGAATTTGCCATGGGCACAACTTGTGAGAACTCCGCTTTCTTCCCCTCTCGAAATCCGTGGGATCCAGCGCGTGTGCCTGGTGGCAGTTCTGGCGGGTCGGCCGTGGCAGTTTCTGCAGAAATGGTTCCAGTGGCACTAGGGTCAGACACGGGCGGATCGGTTCGGATGCCTGCCGCCCTATGTGGGCTCGTTGGCTTCAAACCGACATATGGGAGGGTGTCTCGGTATGGACTTGTCGCCTATGGATCCAGCCTCGACCAGATCGGGCCCCTGACCAGGTCGGTAGAAGACGCTTCGCTGATCGCGGCCGCGATCTCTGGCCACGACCCAAGGGACTCGACCTCACGGCCCGATCCTCCAATCGAACACTCGGGATTGAAGTCTGGTAGCTTGGCTGGATTGCGGATCGCTGTGCCTCGAGAGCTGACAGGCGATGCCGTGGAGCCAGGGATCCTGAGCCTGTTTCAGAAGTCCATCCAGGACTTCGAAAAAGAGGGGGCCCATATTGAATCGATAGACATGCCGAGCCTGCAGTTCGGGGTCTCGACCTATTATGTGATCGCGCCAGCCGAGGCCAGCAGCAATTTAGCCCGGTTCGACGGTATCCGGTATGGACCACAAGTCAAAGCTCCAGGGCATGTCGGCCAGACAGCCATGACCCGTGGACAGTTGTTTGGACATGAGGTCAAACTGCGGATCATGGTGGGCACATATGTGCTGTCAGCAGGATATTACGACGACTACTACGTCAATGCTCAACGGCACAGGGCAAACCTTGTAGCAGAGTTCGAGAAAGTCTTCCAAGACTTTGACTTTGTACTCTCTCCGACGTCGCCGTCTGTCGCGTTCCCATTAGGCTCTGATACACACGACAGCTTGGCACTGAAGCTTCTGGATCTTTGCACCATCCCTGCGAACTTAGGAGGTTTCCCCAGCATCTCGTTGCCATGCGGACTGTCTGATGGGCTACCGGTCGGATTGTGCCTGACAGGCCCAGTGGGAACAGACGAAAAGTTGTTGAAAGCTGCATATGCTGCTGAACAGACTGCAGATTTTCTTGGCCAACGTCCCCCGGAGATTTGAATCAATGGACGACATCACGAAGCGCGACCGACTCTTGTTCACAAGAGAATTGTTCACGTTTTGGCGTATTGTCTTGTACGGTGCCATCCTCACTGTGATCGGAATACCCTGGATTCGCGGATCGGGGACTTCAATTGTGCCCCTTTGTGTCACGTCAGCAGTGTTGCTCGCGGCCAGCACCATGACGGCCTGGGACCGTAGTAAGGAAAAAAGGTTCAAATCTGAAAGATTCAGATTGATTTGGCGAGCATGCCAAGAGAGGCAGAAGAGGTTCCACCAAGGATTGCGCGCAGTGTCTAAGCGAGGAATTGCCGAACTTCAGGAACTCCCCCAGACTATCGATGCCATAGGTGTCGACCTCTATTGTGCTTTGAGGCGGGCAGATAACGTTGCCACGGAAGTTGTGGCCAGTGAGGGATGGCTCATTGCTCAGCCGCCGACAGGACAAGCCATGAGTCCAGATAGACAAGCACAAGAACTTTATAAGTTAGCGGACAAAAACATAGCTGAATATCGCCAGCACTATCAGAGCGTAATGGCCGGTGTAGAACGGACAGAAGCACAAATTGCTGTTTACACCACCACATTGGACACTCTGCGCATGAAAATGCTGGGCTATAGGCTGGTCGGAAAAGACACAGAGTCACCGACCCAAGAGTTCTTAGCAGCGTTGACTGAAGCCCGGATGCAACTCGATAGCATCGATAAGGCCCTAGACGAACTTGAACTCACTCCCTTTCCGCGCACATACTCTACAATCCCTGGTCTCCAGGCAGGCCCGCCTCCCCTGCCGGACCACGTGCAGGAGCTGGTCAGGGGAAAGGACGACACAGTTTGACACTGACCTGTCCCGCCAAGATCAACCTCTTTCTTTCTGTCGGCCAACAAGATGGACGAGGCTACCATCCAATCCGGACGGCGTTTCAAGCTGTCAGCCTTTGCGACACGCTTATAGTCGAGCCCAGTGAGCAGGACGAGTTCACGTGCAACGACCCCTCTGTCCCAAAAGATAACACCGTGACCAAAGCTTGGAGGCTCGTCTTGGAACATGTGTCCCTACCAAAGCTCGCCGTCACGCTGTCAAAAGCCATTCCCTCTCAAGCCGGGCTTGGTGGTGGAAGCTCCGACGCGGCAGGGATGCTCCGGGCGGCCATGAAGCTTTCGCGCGGCCAATTGGGAGACAGAGAAGCGCACGAAATTGCCTGTGCCATCGGTGCAGATGTTCCTTTCTTCTTGACAGGAGGACTTGCCTTGGCAGAGGGCTATGGTGAGGCCTTGCAACCAATCCCAGACGAACCGCGACAGTCCATTTGGATCCTAGTCCCGCCCGTTGGCGTGTCGACCGCTGTAGCCTATAGGGCACTCGATTCTAGCCCCCGCGCCCTTTTCGAGATTCCACCAAATCCCTTTCATGGCCCGAACGATTTTCTCACTGTAGCTCCACCCGAATCAGCTTGGGCCGTCGATTGGCTCTACAAGAATGGGGCGACTTTCGCGTCTCTCTCTGGCTCAGGGTCCGCGGCTTTCGGAGTCATGCCACCAGACGCCGCCACCCAAGGCCATGCAGAAACAGAAGAACTTGAAGGGTTGAATGGACCGTACAAACTGATCAAGTGCATGACCATCACTCGGGAGCAATCTCTATGGACATCGTGATTCTAGCCGGAGGGCGCTGCAGCGAAGAGTTGAGGGAAATGTCTGGAAAAGATTTCAGGTCTGAGTTGGAGTTCCGGGGGAAATCCATGGTCCAAATCGCTCTGGATGCTGTCGCTGGTATGGGACGCGCCGTGTTAGTCGGCGGCCCCAAACTCGAAGGTCTCAACCAAGTACCGGCTGGTGAAAAATTCATAGACAGTCTGAGGAACGGGCTCGGAGCAGTCACAGCCCCGACCTACCTTCAAGTGACAGCCGACCTGCCCTTCCTGGACCAAGAGAGCATCCAGAAGTTCTTATCGCTTTGTAAGCCCGGCGCCGCGGTCAACTACCCGATAGTCGAAACGCGACTTTGTGAGGCAAGCTACCCTGGCATGAAGAGGACCTCAATCACACTTCGCGAAGGTAAGTTCACAGGAGGGAACATCGCCCTCTTGGACACTGAAGCAATGAGGCGCGCCCTACCCTTGCTTGAAGATGCCTATCAAAAGCGCAAAAGTCCAACCAAACTGGCCAAGCTAGTCGGCCCAGGTGTCTTAGGGAGGTTTCTCATGTCTCGACTTATTCCAAGTACGCTTAATCTGACATACCTGGAAAAGGCTGTTGGCCGGATCATTGGGCTCAACGTGTCTGCAATCGTCACGCCTTGCCCAGACATAGCGGCAGACATTGATACTGCTGAACAGTACAGGTCGCTGCCAAATTGAGGAGGGAAGTCACTCCAGGTGCGTTCCATTGGCTTCTAGGGTGAATCTGTAGCCAAAAAACTGAGCTGCCTTTCTGCACATCACCATTCGCGACAGAAAGATTTCGAAGTACTCCATCACCGTGGCGAACGTCTGGTCGATATCAAGCTTCAAAGCGATCGTCTTTGTCGTTGTGTCCATGTCGACCCGGCTCTTTGTGACAGCGTAATTCACCCGGTCATGGATGTCGAAAGTTTCCAGGATCGGGTTCTGTACCCTAGTTCGATGGACGTCGCTCTTGTCTGCAATGATGACGGCCGCCCCCATTAAACTGATCGGCGCTCCTGCAAGCTCCTCATGGTTGCCGATCGCACCCAGAATTAGTGAAATCTCAGGCACTGGCATTCCAAGCTCGTTAAGGAGTTGGTAGGCCAAGTTCGCCCCCGTCAAAGGGTGGTCGATCCTGTTGATGACATTGCCAATGTCGTGCAAGTGGGCCGCGATCATAGACAGTTCCACGTACCGGTCTGGAGACTCCAGTTTCTCCAAGATGTACCGGGTTATCCCTGCAACAACCTCTACGTGCCGATGGCCGTGCTCGGTATAACCCATCGCCTTCATCATGTCGTTGGCACCATCGATCAACGATCTGACCTTGGGGCTGCCCTTGATGTCCCTTAAGACAACTGGGCGCGGCGATCGACCACTTGTGACTGACATAGTTTGATCTTACTTCGACCGTCACAGTTTTGCGACAAGACGACTCAGTTCCTTCTGTTCGTACTCGGTGTACCCGCTTTCAGTTAGGACAAAGACCGATGGGAGGGTTTTGCGCCATCCACCTGTGGCCGAATCAAGCTCAGACGCGATGTCGAGCATGACCAGGTCGTCAGACAACACATCGTCCAAAGGCCGGCTCTCAAATGGGCCTTTGATCCGAATCAAGTATTCAAAGACACCCCTGATCCTTTCGGAACCAGACCCGGCGCAGGCATATCCAGAGCTCTGGAACCGAGCTCCGGCCAAATCAAAGAAATATACGCCAAACGCCTTTGAGCGTGGATCGTACGACGCGGCAATTGGAAGGAACACTCCGTTTCCATCAGCGCTCACCGCCATATTGGCCTGGAGTGCGCGGGAAATTTCTGTTAGTTTGCCCTCAGTCGAAATCTCCACCAAGTTCAGCCTTTCGTAGTACTTAAACGCGTGACGCAAATAGCGCCCGGTCTCTATAGATTTGGCATATGCGCCGCTCACCGCCACAAGCGTAGTTTTGTCGAGCGGTAAGATCTTTTCCGCATGCTCATACATAATGAGATTGCCCATCGTCGCTCGCCGGTCGGCAATGACCGCAACGCCCTTGTCAAACCTAGTCGCCAAAACTGTTGTGCCGTGGACTGTCTGCTCCGGCGAAGAAACAGGTGAAAACTCGACCAGCCGAGAAAAATCTTGCGAGAGAGGCACCTTCATTGCCCAGACCGCTGTCGATACTTCTTGGCTTGGTCAGGGTCGACTTTCTTCATCCTCTTCAAGAGTTCATCTGGCAGGCCCGGTCTTGTGACGTCCGGCTTCGACGGCCCATCGTCGCCAGGAGAACTGTGGCGGGGTTCTCCAGTGTCCCTCCGCAACTGTCGGTCGCTCTGCAAAATCATTTCAGGGCCTCGATCATGTTGATAAACTCTTCTACGCTCTGGCACTCAGAGAGTTCATCAGGATACACGATCTCGGGCCTCAAGTCCACCGATCCCCGGTCTCCAAACGCCAACCGACCCCAAGACACCCCAGTCAGCTCGTGTGGAAACTTTCTGACCGCGACCTCCCTGGCCATCGAACGCGTCCTAGCGGTCGAGGATTCGGGCAACGGCGGCTCGATCCTATCGACAAACCCTGTGTCGACAAGGCCTGTGTAAAGGCTTTCGTTTGGATCCAGGTCGTGGTAAGCCAGTGCATAGGAGGCGATCTCTGGGCTGTCCCAAGTCAACCCTGCCTGCTGCATGACCCCTTCTAGCATGGTCTTCTTCACCATCCAATCGATCGTACGTCCTGCGCCGGGCTTGCAAACAACGACGGCTTCGAGATCCTCAAGCGCAGTCCGGCACACCGCAAGGGTCTCACACATGTCTGGTAGAGACGGATCTAGAATCCTTTCTCCGTGTTCGACATATGAGGATAGAATCTCGAAAGTGGTCGTCCATTTGTGACCTTCTAACCCGATCTCACCCTTGGCGGAGAGATCACGGCTGACCGCCTTCATGGATGCCGGTGGGTCTGACAAGGGCCATTTTGGGCATTCTCCGGCGAGTGCCAGCCATATGCCTAGCCTTACAAATGCAAACTTTCGCAAAGTTGCGACGGGAATTCTGTTCGCATCACCACAAATCACGTGCAACCGTATCCACGACCGAGGGTCTGAATGCGACTCGTCCCGAGTGTTGAAGACGGGCCGGCTAAACAGTGTGTCCACCGACGCCCTCGAAACCATAAAATCTGCCCTTTGGGACAATTGATAATTGCAAGGGGCACCGGCCTCGCTTCCACACTTACCTGCTCCGCAGACGACCGTCCGCGCAACTAAAATCGGCACAAGGGCGGAATAGAGCAGGTCGAACCCAATCGACCTAGGGACAAGGTAGTTTTCGTGAGTTCCGAACGATGCTCCATGGCCGTCGGAGTTGTTCTTGTAGACCTTGACGCGCCTGCCAATATGTGACTCAAACTTTCGGGCCGTTGCCAAAACAAAGCCGTCACCCTCGGCTTCTGCAGCGGCCAGGGTGTCGAGGGACCAACATTCTGGGGTCGAGTATTCGGGATGGCCATGGTCGTTATAGAACCTGGCACCGTTCCACAAAACCCTGTCAGAGCGGATATCTTGGTCTGACCAGGCCCCTCGGCCCGCATCGAACTTTGCGTCCAATGGATCCTGTTGAAGCCGGTTGACAGAGAAACCACGAAGGTCTGCCCTAGGTGTCTCGTGACTGTAGTCCCAACCGACCCAGCAATCTTGGTCTGCACAGCGGACGAAGGCTACGGCGTCTTCGATCTGCTCAGCAGGCCCATGGCCCTCGACGGTGAACCCATATTCGGTTTCCAGCCCGAAGAGGACCCGAGACATTGGCTAGCGCAGGACGACGAAACCGCCCGTTTTGGGGAACGGAAAGTCGGCCGGCGAAGACGTGATCGTGAACGTCCCTTGCTTCACTTGACCGTTCTGCCTTGTCATCGAGATCTTGCCGGTAGCCCGCGGCGTCGCCGAGGCATCTGGCAGTTGATCAAGGCTGTACAGTCTGATATCGCCTGTCGCATTCGTCGTGTAGTCGACGACCCCTTGCCACATGGCAGTGATGACGCCCGATGAATTCCGATTAACAACCACGACCTGGTTTGTCTTCAACGATCTCGTTGTCGGAATCGCGACCATTGCAAAATCGCTCAGGTTGCTGAGGACTTCCGTATAAGCCCGGTACGTTCCTTTCAACGCGAGGATTTTAGAGTTCCCGAACGGATCTGTCGGATTTGGCTCTAGGACTGTATATATCCCAGGCGCCTGACGCCCGCCCACGATCTGTGGCTGGCGCATAATGCCGGAATCGATAGCGACCGGGCTCAGATAATCGAACGTAGCGGCGGGGACACCGTTCTTGTCGTTCTTAAATGCGCTCGCAACGCCAATACTGTCTCCGGAGAACAGCACCATGCTCGCCTTGCCGCCCGACGAGACCGGCGGTCGCTGGTTCGCAGGGAGCTGCGACACATCGAACATGAACATGTCGCTCAGAAACGCGTTCATTTTGTTGTTGAACGGCGCATAGTTCTCACGCTCGAATTGGTCACGGTCGAACACGACTCCATCTGTACCGTTGAAGCCCAAGGTTGCGTCGTTCAAAACGACCTGAAGAGTGGTCTGACGGCCAGGGAACAGCTTGAAATCAAGATCAAAGAATGGGTTGATAAGTACCGGGGGGCCCCCGAAGACTGTCGACACGACGCCGTCTTCTTCTTGATCGATTTTTGCGACTTCAAACGGGTACTTGCTGAACAGTTTTGAAGGTCCGCCTGCCACCAACGGCACATCGAACACGAATTGGTTCAAGGTGTAAGCGTCAAGCTTGACCCGGATGGGCGACCCGACATTCTGTTCCCTAGGAGCAAAGTCAGTGACAGAATTAAAGAGTCGGATATTTTCAAGGACCGCAATCTGCGACACGATGCCGCGCCGGCCCTGTCCGGACAAAAAGAGTATCTGGGCTTGCGCAGTGCTCCCAAGGTTCGGAGTCGGAAGTCCTCTTCCGCCGCCTCCGCCACCGCCACCACCGCTACCCGAGGTGCCCCCACCGACACCACCGCCGCCGCCACATCCAATAAGCGCGGCGCTAGCCGCAAACGCGATCAACCATTTCTTCAAGGCAAAAACCCCAACAGTGACCAGGCGTCATGCCGTCACCACTGTCGCTACAGGATAGCAGTCTTCTCCTGTGCAAATCAAGCGGTATTGGACATGGTCCAGGCCTTTCCAGTCATTGGACGGCTGAAAACGCCGCTCAGTTCGGAGTCTGGTCAGAAATTCTTGAGGTCCGGCTGACCGCGTCGGCCGTGGCGAGCGCCACTTCTGCCAATGCACCTTCTGTCAATGCAGAGCCACTAAGATCCCAGCTTTCTGAGACTGCACCTAGGAACGGAAGACAACCGAGCTCGATCGCAATGTTTGAGGCAGCCTTGACGCAAGTCTCTTCGATAGAGTCTGCCCTGCCTCGTCTGACAGCGAGCGTCGCTGGGAACTCAAGTGATCCTAGGATGGCCCTGTGAACCTCGTCGTTGTCGAAGCCTAACACATCTTGGTACCCATCTCGAAGCTCTCCTACTGATCCACGGCCAACGGCCACAAGTTGCTCATATTCCCGCCCATAGGCCGCAGAAATGAACAAATCACCAAGTTTGTCGAACAGGCCCAAGTTCTGGACTAGGAATGGATCCAGTCCGAGCCGTACGGCCAGATCTCGGGCCGCGACCGCTGTGATCCAACTGTGCCGCCACAGAAGAACTTGGTCGATCGGACTCGTGCGGTGGAACTCCCAAATGAGCCTCCTGAGGTCGACCGCCAATGAAAAACCCAAGAAAGTCTCGAACCCAAGCACCGATATCGACGAAGAAACACCAGTCAGTTGCACGTCTGGGCAGAAGAAGTCTCCCCGGTCGAACGACCGGAGCAACCGTGCCAAAGCGGGCCTGTCTTGAGTGAACAGCCGTTCAACGAGAGCCGGGTTGCATTTGTCTCGATCAGACAGGTGAGACATTCGTCTCAGCACTGCGACCGCTCCTAGGTTGTCTTTTACAGTCGAAACGACAAGCGGGAGCAGGGACCGTGCCCCGGAATGAGATCGTTGAAGAGCCATTTGTATGCGACCATTGCTTAGTTCGGCTGATAACTGGCAGGTACACTAGTCATGAAAAAATGGCACGAAAAGGTCTTGTCGACCTCAATGAAGCCGTGCAGCACCCAGGCCGAAAATTAGAGTTCAGAATCGAGACCTCGCTTCAAAGTGAAGAAGACATCGACCTGACGACTCCAGTCATCGGTATATTACGGGTTGTCAGCACTGGAAACCTCCTCTTGGTAGAAGCGGATCTCGAGACTGAGGCCGTGCTAGAGTGCGCTCGCTGCGCCGCACCTTTTTCGACAAATCTTTCATTCAAGATGAAGGAAGAGTTCCAGGTAGAGGGAATCCCGTCGTCGTTCTCGCACGATAGCTATGCCAAGGTCGTGACCGACGAGCCGGAGCCACTCTTTCAAGACAACTCCCTCATCATCGATCACTTTGTCCGCCAAGGATTGCTGCTCAGTTTTCCCACGCAACCGATTTGTCCTGGCACGAGCGAAGGGCCTTGCCAAGGATACGTCACAGACTCTGGCACCCCGGTCTCCCATGGCCACTCCGCATTCGAGTCGCTCCGAAGTCTGATAGAAGACAATCTATGACGATCGTGATTGATGCTATGGGAGGCGACCACGCCCCCAGCGAGATCGTCAACGGCACTCTTTTAGCGGCACCCCTTGTCCGAGGATCCCTGACCCTCGTCGGCGACCCAGCTCGCATTACGCAGGCTTGCGCCGGGGTCATGCCTCCAAACGTCAACGTGCACCCGGCGAGCCAAGTTGTAGAAATGGACGACAAGCCTATCGACGCAATCAAGCAAAAGAAAGACTCGTCGCTGGTCGTAGCCGTCAATCTGGTCAAACAGGGACAAGGCCAGGCGGTGGTTTCAGCTGGTAACACGGGTGCGGCGACGGCCGCGTCCCTGCTCGCCTGGCGACAGGTGCCAGGAGTCCACCGGCCCGCAATTGCCAGCATCTTCCCCTGTAAAGGTGGACAGTTCATCCTTTTGGACGCAGGGGCCTCGCCGGACGTCGACCCGGCCCATTTGGTCGAATTCGCCCTCATGGGCAGGGCCTATGCGAGCCGTGTTTTGGGTAAGAGCTCGCCAAAAATCCACCTCCTCAACATTGGC
The DNA here is from genome assembly GCA_016788345.1 of Chthonomonadaceae bacterium. GTDB lineage: Bacteria > Armatimonadota > Fimbriimonadia > Fimbriimonadales > Fimbriimonadaceae > JAEURO01. Next base: position 11,464 of record JAEURO010000002.1, on the reverse strand, counting down.
GAAGAGCCTGGAAAGGGCAACGCCTTTGCCAAGGAAGCCCACGACCTGCTAGCAAAACACGACTGGTTTGCAGGCAATATTGAAGGCAAAGACATGTTCCATGAGCCATGTGACGTTGTTGTGTGCGACGCATTTGTCGGCAACATCGTCCTCAAGACAGCAGAAGGAGTTGGTGAATTCATCGTCGACGAAATCAGATCGAGAGTCCCTACCGGCCCGGCAAAGTTTCTCTATTTGCCGCTAAAACGTGCCATGGCCCCTCTCAAGAAGAAGATGGACTACGCTGAGTACGGCGGGTCGCCCCTCTTAGGTTTGAACGGGACCATGATCATCGCTCACGGCAGAAGCAATGCAAAGGCGATTAAGAACGCCGTGCTCTTGGCGGCCAAAGCTGTTGAGAGCGGCCTCGTCGAATCGATACGCGATTCATTCTCTGCTCCAAGAACGGCGGAGGAAGCATGATACGCGCGGTGATTGAAGGAATCGGGCACAGTGTCCCCGAAAAAAAACTTACCAACGAGGATCTCGAGCGGCTAGTCGACACAAGTGACGAGTGGATCGTCCAGAGGACTGGGATCAAGGAGAGACGGATCACCTCCCCAGGTGAGGCCGCGAGCACCCTGGGAATTGTTGCTGCCCAAGAAGCCCTAGAGGAATCGGGGACTAAACCAGAAGACATTCAACTGGTCATCTGCGGAACAGTCACTGGCGACTATCAATTTCCGTCCACTTCGTGCCTGATCCAGGAGGCCATCGGGGCCAAAAAGGCAGGCGCGTTTGATGTAGGGGCCGCTTGCGCAGGGTTTATCTATGCCCTAGACGTGGCGGGAAGCATGGTAGAGTCTGGCCGCTACGAAACAGTCCTCGTCATCGGCGTGGATGTGTTAACGAAGTTTGTCGACTGGAAAGACCGGGCGACATGTGTGCTGTTTGGTGACGGCGCGGGCGCGGTCGTACTCAAAGGTCAGACCGGCACCGACCGAGGGCTGGTGAAGTCTCTCCTGCTCTCTGACGGCTCGGGTGCAAAGCACATTCACTGCCAAATGGGCGGGTCAATGTTCCCCGCGGGTTCAAAAGAGGCAGAAGGTGATGCAAGACGCGTTTACATGAACGGGTCTGAGGTGTACAGGTTTGCCGTCAACGCCATGGGCGACGCCTGTTGCAAAGTGTTAGAGGCCGCCGGGATGGAGCCTGGCGATGTCGATTTGTTTGTGCCACACCAGGCCAACCTGCGGATCATTCAATCTGCCCAAAAGAGGCTAGGCCTGGACGATGAAAGAGTCTTTATCAATGTCCAACACTACGGTAACACCAGCGGAGGATCCATTCCGTTAGGACTCTATGAAGCGCAAAAACAAGGACGACTTAAGAAAGGTGACTTAGTATTGACTGTGGGGTTCGGAGCCGGGCTTGTATGGGGAGCAAACTTGATCCGGTGGTAAAAGACAAACTAAACGACAGATGTCGAAATCAAACTGACTGACAGCTCACGCTCGATAAGCCCTTGTTGAAAATCTGTTATGTGGACAGTTTTCAGATCGTCCCTCTGGAGCATACGCTTTAAGTAAACCAAGAGTTCGGCCGCTTCTGCTGATGTCAGTTCGACGTTCACGTCTTTAAGTGCCTTACCGGATTCATAATCGTGGATTTTCATTGAAGTTTCTCAAGCAACACGTAACCCCACTACCGGCTCTAAGTCGGTCAGGTTTCCAGTCCTAGGGTCCCTTCAAAGAATTCTTGGACGCCCAGGCCAGGCCCGAAAGATGGAGCATGGCCGATTGGGACCATTATCTGAGCTATTGTCCCAGCGGTTTGTCCACCACGGGACGCTTGTCCAAGTTCGCAATGGTCCAACCTGTGGCATAAACCGTCCGTGTCACTTTCGCCATCTTCTCGAAGTCGATCTTTGAGACTTCGTCGCCCGGCCGATGATAGTCCTCATGGACGCCATCAAAGTAGAAAATAATTGGTATCCCTTTGGCGGCGTAATTGTAGTGGTCCGAACGATAGAAAATATTCTCAGTGTCTTTTGGATCGTCGTACTTATAGTTGAAGGCTAACTTAAGAAAAGATTTGTTGACAGCCTCACTGACCCTCTGGAGGTCAGTGCTCATTTTTGTCGAACCTACAACATAGATTTCGTGCGGCCCCGTCAGCACCTTGTTAGCAGGGTTCGTGTCATCAGATTTCTTGCTCCGGCCGATCATATCTATGTTCAGCTGAGCCACTATGTCCTTCAGGGGGACAGTCGGGTTGTCTACAAAATGTTTTGAACCCCAGAGCCCTTTCTCCTCGCCGCAGTGCCAGACAAAAATGAGCGACCTCTTGGGCCTCTTACCTGTCAAAAAAGCGTGAGCGATCTCAAGAATCGCAACTGTGCCAGACCCGTCATCGTCGGCTCCGTTATAAATACGGTCGCCGTCACCTGACTTTCTGGTCCCGATGTGGTCGCTGTGCGCCCCAAACGCCACATACTCCTTCGCCAGCTTAGGGTCTGTGCCAGGGATGATAGCGACCACGTTTTGAGTCCAAGTGACGCCTTCTGTCGTCGTGTCCCCTGGCGCGGCAGGCCGGTTCTTCACAAGTTTGATCTTTTGAAAAAACGACCCTCCGTCGCCCCCTGGCTTCGCGCCCCACAAATTGAGTTGGGTGGCGAGATACTTTGATGTTAGGTCAAGACCCAACGAGGGGGTGTCGCGTCCACCCATTTCGTCCGAAGCCACGTACTCTAAGTGGGCATGTAAGCGATCCGGGGTGATGGCTTGGTCATTGGGATACTTTTGACCAAGCGCAGGGACGGTAAGAAACAAGAGCGGCAAAGTACGGGAGAGGCAAATCATGGGAGGCTCAAAAGTGTACTGCTTCCAAACCGTGATGAGTTCCGGAAAATCCAAAACTTGAACCTGAGCCACGGTATTTTTCTTGGTTGTACGAACATTCTTTGCCTGTTGTCGTCTAAGTCTCTCAGGGACGCATCCCTTTTTTTGGAGATAAAACATGAGACTCACCAAACTACTTTTTGTTCTGTCAGCGACCGGAGCCGCGCTCGCCACAAACGCTGAGACCAGGACGATCACTGGCCAAGGGGCTGTGACGAATGCCGCTGGAGCCGTGGCCCGGTTTTCAGCTAGACTCGGACAAGTCGATAACAACGCGGCAACGGGCCGGTTTCAGATGACCTGGGCAAGAGAGGGCGTCTCAGTCACTGTCCTCACTGAGAACCCGCGTGTCGTCCTTGTGGATGGAAGGATCGGCAAGATGGAGGGCCGTGCAGTAGCCTCAGTGACCCGTAACGGCGAAACCCGCCGATGGGAAGGAATTGTCCGTGTCACGGCATGGGATCTCAAAAACTCTGAGAACCCGAATGGTCGCGACAAACTTCGGATGCGGTTCATTCGGAACCCATGGGAGTCCCCAGAGGGCGACTTCTATTTCGAAGGCGCGGTGACAGACGGTGGCCTCGAAGTCAAAAAGGTCTGAACGGCCACGTATTAGTACGAAGTTTTGACCGGTTGACCGGCATTTGGCACCACTGGTGCGAAGGGCCAAGGACATGCGAAAGTCCTTGGCCCTCGTTCTTGTTTCTGGAGCCTTTTGCGCCAGCAACGCCTCGCTTCTGACAAACGGGAGCTTCGAAGAGCCGTATGTCACGACCTTTGACCAGTTTGCCGATGGCCAAGTCCCTGGCTGGAAAGTTGGGAGCACTAACCTTATGGAAGTCGGCCTTGCATCCGTATATCAAGTCACAGGCGCAACCGGCAGAAACGTCGTCGAGCTCGACTCAAACAGAAACGTCGGTGTTTACCAAGATGTTGCGTTGACACAAGGGTCGTACCGTTTGACCTTCGATTACGCGCTCCGAGGAGCGAATCTGGAAGGGAGAAACCCTGACACCTGCGACTTTCAAGTCTTGTGGAACAGTCAACAGTTGGTGGCATTGAGACCCGGCTCATCAACCATGTCGAATCTTACTTTTGATGTGACCGCCAATCAAGGAGTCAACAGGCTCATATTTGTCGGAATGGGCACAAACGACGGCATGGGAGCGATCATCGACAACGCAAACCTTAACCCAGTGCCTGAACCCACAAGCCTCGCCGCAATGCTGGTCGCGGTTCCCCTGGCTATCAAGCGAAGGCGGAAAGACCGCGGCTAGGTAGACTTGCTGTCGTGGGCCTTGTGCAACTGGTGGCACTGTCGACGGTTTGGGTGGCAGGAGAAGATTCACAACATTTCCTCGGGATGGCCAACGACTTCAGACGTCGCCACGGACTGGCAGAATTGAAATTGGCGCAATCCATGTCTCAGATGGCCGCGAGCCATGCCAGGTTCATGTCGTCGAATAACTTCTTGACTCACATCCAAGATCCCACGATGCCGAACTTTGTGGGACGGACGCTCGCTGACCGGGCCGAGAAGTTCCAGTGCGAGGGGCCCCTTGGCGAACTCGTCGGCTACTCGTCACGAAGCGTGGACGACGCCTTTTATTCCATTTGCGATTCGCCAGTGCACCGGGCAAAACTCCTGAGGCCGGGCTCTCTGAGTTTTGGTGCAGGTTCGGAAGCTGAATTCGTATGCGTCATCGTGGGCGGGACACCCCTCGATCAACCGGTAGTGTCGCCGCCGAAGGACTCAACGAACGTAAAGACTCAGTGGAGTTCCGCTAAAGACTTTGCCGGCACACAATCCGGTCCCGACAGTCTTCTTTGTGGGTATCCAGCCGTGTGCGTCTTGCCTGCGATCACGGGGGTGGACGGACTCAATGTCAAGGCGACGATGGCTTCCGAGGGTAAGCCGGGACTGGACGTCAAAGTGCTGGGCCCACACAACAGCCCGTACTTTTCTGACGCTGTGGCCATCGTTCCCCTGGCTCCCCTTTCAGGTGAAACACGGTATACCGTGACACTGGATGTCACGTGGAGCGGTCAAGGCGCCTACAGCACGAAGTGGTCTTTTACGACGGGAAAACCGGCCACCACAACGACTACCAAGAAGAAACGCAAGTTGGACTAACCAGACCAGCGCTGCGACGCCGTCCACTCGAATAGCGTCGCCCACTCGAGCCTCTGAAGGGCGACTGCGCGAGAGTCACCTTCTTTGGCCAGCTGCACTATCAGATCGGGGGAGTAGTCAGAGATCCGGTCCATGACCGGGTGGGCTCTTGCCGACCGGTACCAATAGAGGGCATTTTCAAAATCGCCCTCGCGTCGGTGCATGATAGCGTGCCAAAAACTGCCTGTCAGACTAGTGATCGACTGGCTGACGAGGTGGCTCTGTTCCAAATCGTCGACATAGAGCCAAACACCGGCGACAAGTTCCGGATAACGCGAGACTTCAGGTGTCGCCACCAGCCCTCTGGCGACCTTTAGCGCAGTTTGGTCAGCTGGTCTGTGTGGGAGCAGGTCAGGCATGGCCCTCTCTAAAGGCAAAGTGTCAAACAGCGGCATCAAAGCTTCATCTAGCGGACTGGGAAACGTCATGTTTTGGTTCTTAGGAGGTCGCTGACCGTCACTAGACGGTACCCCTTTGCCCTGAGACCATCTATGAGTCCAGGGAGGGCCTCGGCCGTGTGCCATCCGCGACCATTGACATGCATGACGACGATACTGCCTGGCCGGGCCTTGGTGAGGACGGTTTTGATGATCGCAGTAGCCTTGACATTCTTATCAGGGTCTCCGGTCACGATGCTCCAAAGGACGACCTTGAGGCCCAGTTGCTTGGCACACTGGAGCGTGTCGCTGTTGAACTCACCATAAGGTGGCCGAAAGTACCTTGGCGTCCGTCCCGTCGTCTTAATGACCGCGTCTTGTGCACGGGACATGTCTGCGAGGGCCTGTCGCTTGTCAAGGGCCGTGTAATGGGGGTGGAAGTAGGAATGTTGGGCAATCTCAAAGAGGGGTTCTGTCCCGAGTGCACTGGACTCCTTGGGATGCGCTTTGGCCCACGCTCCGCCTAGGAAGAACGTCGCTTTGACTTTCTTCTTGCACAATATATCGACAATCTTTTTGTCGAAGCCTGCAGGGCTACGCGTCTGGCACGCATCAAACGTCAGGGCGACCTCTCTCCGTGATGTTGGCCCCTGGGTCACAAGTTCGAACGTAAGGGCTAGTCCGGACAGCATGGCCAAAATTATGCGCGATCCATTATCGTCGGCGACGAATTTCCATCGATGCGATGACCTGGTCCGGGTCAATGTCCAAGGCTCTCCGGAAACTCTCCAGGGCCTCTTGCTCCTTCCCCGACCGACGCAAGGCAACCCCCAAGACTGCATGGGCCTCTGCGTAGTCTGGATTCAATGTGGTGGCCTGATTGAGCTCCTCGACCGCATTTTCAACTTGATCTAGCTCAAGTAGCGCTTGACTGTAGCGAAGATGCAAGTCAGCATATCCTGGCGAAAGTTCGAGTGCATTCCGGTAGCACTCCGCAGCATCTTGAAACCTGGACTCGGCCATCATCCGGTCGCCTCGCATAGATAGGAAATCAGGGTCGTCCTGTCCTTCGGGCCGTACCTGACGAAGCTTAAGCGCCGCGGTCTCCCAGTCTCCGCTGTCTGCCAAGGCGATGGCCTCGCGGAACACCGCGGTCTCAAGTCGTCGATCCATCGCGACGGCTTGGACTGCCCTGGCCAGCCCGTTCGCATGGTCGCCACTCATCATCATCATGGACGCCTGGTAGAGGATTGCAACCCCGTATTTGGGGTTGATCCGCAGAGCAGCCTCGACTTCTTCGTTCCTTTTCCCGTACTCCCCAAGGGCCTCATGGACCATGGCCAGGGCCATATGCAGGTCTGCGTAACGCGGACGCAAGACCACGGCCTCGCTCAAGTGGTCCAGGGCGGCGGTTTGATCGTTTTGAGCTAGAGCCGCCTTTCCCAGTCTTCCCAAAGCTCCCGCCAGATAGGACTTCGCTCGATGACGCAGGGCCAAGTCAGCACGGCTATGGGCCGCGAGCCTAAACTCGTCGGCGGCCGCTTGAAAATCCCCACTTTCGTAAGCCCGGACTCCGGCGTCAAACCTATCGTCCCGACCAAACCCAAACCACTTTCCGAGATGAGCCATTTCCCTAACCTGGGTCGCTGCTCCTTGTCATCGCGGCTTCATAACGGCGTCAAAAGCAACCACCGCAGCAGCGACATGGACATTCAATGAGCGGCCCTTTCCTAACATCGGTATATAAACCGCCGAAGCGCAATGCTTTATGACGCTCGAATAGATACCGCGAGCCTCGTTACCCAAGACCAGGCAGGTCCTTTTTGGAAAGTCGTAGTCAAAGTAGGCCACGGCGCCGTCAGCGATCTCAACGGCCACAAGAGTCCATCCTTCTTCAACCATGGCCAGGGCACCTTCTTCGTGGTTTCGAACGTGTCTGTACGATACTCGGCGATGATGTCCGAGGCTCGTGACCGAAACCATTGGGTCGGGCGGCAATGGCGTATGTCCAGTCATCAGTAGCTCGGTAGCCCCGACCGCGTCAGCCACCCTGAACATGCCTCCGACGTTGTATGCGTCATCCCAGTCCTGCATGAGGAAAGCGATCTCGATCTGAGGGGGGTGTAGGCTTTGAAAATCCTTGTAGAGCTGCCGCACTGGCGTCTTGCCTCGGATCGTTTTCATCGGACACCTTGATTGTGACGCTTTTGGTTCAACTTACGCGACCGCGATGACTGTCAATGCCATAATAACGTGTTCAACATGAAGATCCAACGTTTTCTGGCCCTTGCCCCGTCGGTTGGGCTTTTCCTCTTAGTCAGCGCGACCCAGGATTCGCTCCCTAAGCTCTTGGAAGGGCACCGCAAGCTGCTTCTGGAAGCACAATCGATGTCCGGATCTGTGAGTGTCCAGCCGTTACCAGGCACTTTGAGGACAGTAAAGTTCAAGTTTTCAAAGCCAAACCTATTCAAAATTGAGTCGGATGACTCCTCCGTGTTCTGTGACGGCAAGGACATTTATTCTTATTCCAAAGGCGACAACTCTTACACGGTTGAACCCTTCGCAGAGGCCCTAATGAAGAACAAGGTGTCTGCCATGGATACGTGGGCTTGGAGAGACTTCTTCAACGCCGAAGCCTATAGGGGCAGCACGTCCAAACTCGGCAAAGAAAGAACCATGAAAGGTGAAACCGTCACTGAAGTCACAGCCGCTTGGGACAAACCCGAAGTCGGTAACGCGACCCTGTTTTTCCGGCCAGACGGCTATCTCAAGGGAGCGAACATTCGTATCAAAGATGCCGAAGCCGTAGTTTTGGTTGAATCCATCCAGCTGGAAGACAAGCCGCTCGATTCAAGCGAGTTTACGTTCGCGATTCCCAGCGGAGCCAAAAAGGTCGAGGTCAATGAGGCTCCAAAGCCTACATTTGCATCCGTGCAGGCGATTTTGAACAAGAGCTGCATGCCGTGTCACAACAGCCAGAACCAGAAGGACGGAATTGACCTGGGCAGCTATGAAGCCATCATTGGCAACTCCCGGTCTGTCGTCGCAGGCGAGCCTGACCATAGTGGAATCTACACCACGACTGGCGGCCCACGCCCCTCAATGCCAAAGGACAGGCCCCGCCTCACAAAAGCGCAAACCCAGGCCATCTTCGACTGGATCAAGGCAGGGGCAAAAAACGACTAGGGCAAGCACGTTTCGTGAGTCGTTCGCCGACGCACAACAATTGGTCGCGGAGATTGTGGCCGACACTGACTTGCACGAACGTCTTGGAAGCCTGGCCAGCCTTTTGGCCAAGACCTTTCGGTCTGGAGGGCAAGTCCTCGTGTGTGGAAACGGGGGTAGTTGCGCGGATGCGACCCATTTTGCCGAAGAATGGACTGGACGATTTCATAAAGACAGACATCCTTATCCTGTCATGGCCATCAATGACGGGGCCCATATCACGTGTACCGCTAACGACTATGGGTTCGATCAAATCTTCGCGCGAACAGTTTCTGCGTTTGCGAGAGAGAACGATCTCCTCTTCGTGCTCTCGACATCGGGAAATTCGCAAAACTTGATCCTTGCGGCCCAAGCGGCGCACTCGAACCGAGCCCAAGTTGTCGGATTTTTGGGACGGGGCGGCGGCAACTTAGCCGCAGAGTGCGACTGGGTGTGGGTGGCTCCGGGTAAGACGGCAGACCGGATCCAAGAGTTACACATGCTGGCCCTGCACGCCTTGATCCAAGTTACTGAAGAGGTTTTGTGTGGCTGACAAGGTTCTGGTCTATCAGATCGGATCCCTTGGAGACACGATTGTTTCGATACCCGCTTACCGGGCCGTGAGACGCCACTTTTCAGGCAAGTCAATCACCTTGCTTGAAGCAAGAATGACGGATGGAAGAGTCATGCCGTCCGATATGCTGCTCAGGGAAGGGCTTATCGACGGTGTTACGAATTACCCTCATAACACCGCTACTAACCCGCTCTTATCGAAGTTTCAATTGTGGCGCTCTGTCGCAAGGGAGCGACCAAAAACGGTCGTCTACATTGGGCCTGGCGAGCGTACGCCAAAAGACGTTGCTCGGGACAAATCCTTCTTTCGACTCTGTGGCGCGAAAGACCTCATTGGATTCCACGCCTATGATCTGTCCCAAATCCAAACCCGGGACAAAGAAGGGAACCTGCCACCGTCTTTACACCAGACTCAGATTCGGCTGGACCGACTGGAAAAGGACGGAGTCTCCTCTGGACCTGGCGATTGGTTGACGCCCTTGCTATCCGCGTCAAACGAGGAATGCGAAGCGGTGGACGCATGGCTCTCGGAAAATCGGAAGCATTCCGGGCTCCAGCTGGTGGGCGTCGGGCTGATATCTGCCAAAGCTGCGACCCGATGGCCAATGGAGCACTTTGAAGACTTAGGGAGACGACTTATCGCGACGGGCAAAGTCGAACTTATCCTCACAGGCGGCCCGATGGACAAGGATGTGTCCGAAGCCATGGTGGCTTCTTGGGGCGACGGACTTAATGCTTCAGGCCAGTTTGGAGTGAATGCGATGGGCCACTTACTTTCGCGATGCCATCACTTTATTGGGCTTGATACCGGCACGACACATCTGGCCGCAGCCTTTGGCACTAGGGTCATTGCCATAACGGCTGACCACATGCAGCCAAACGAGTGGTCTCCTCTCGGTGACGGACACATCGTTCTGACCCACAGGGTCGGGTGCGGTGGGTGCCGGGTGCCCGTATGCCCGGTGCCAGGGCACCCTTGCATGGTCGGACTCACAGTCGAAGAAGTTTTCAATGCGAGTATGAGGCTCTTGGATCAATCGCCATGACGCATTTGGAAATGGTCCGATCCCTGCCTGGGCTGCGTATCGCTGTTCTCGGCGACCTCATGATGGACGAGTACGTTTGGGGCGATGCTAAACGGGTGTCACCCGAGTCACCCGTCCTCGTTGTGACTGTCGACCGTGACACGAGCGTCCCCGGAGGTGCAGCCAACGTCGCGTCAAATGTCATTTCTCTTGGTGGAAAGGCCCACGTTTTTGGCGTTGTCGGTGACGACGCCAAGGGAATGGAGCTGATCGAAGCCTTGGCAAGGCAAGGCGCGGGCACCGACGGCGTCGTCACGACCACCGATAGGCCGACGACAAGCAAGGCCCGCGTCATCGCCCAGAACCAACAGGTCCTGCGAATTGATCGAGAAAGCTCCCGAAGTCTGCCTCTAGATGTCGCAGACCGCTTGGCAGGGCATTTTCGCGACGGATTGGGCCGGTGGGACGCAATCCTCATTTCTGACTATGCCAAGGGGGTCGTTTGCCCCGAGATTGTTCCCGCTGTCATACAAGGCGCCAAAAAGTCTGGGATTCCTATCGTTGCTAACGGCAAACCTGCAAATGCGGCATGCTTCCTTGGTGCCGATGTCCTGTCTTTCAACTTGTCAGAAGCCCTTGCGGCTAGCGGAGATCCGCGGTTCGAGACCGATGACATCCGTGATGCAGGCGCCGACCTCAGACGGCGCCTAGACGTTGGTACCCTGGTCGTCACCAGAGGTAGGCAAGGGGTCATGGCTTGGACAGAATCTTCGATCGAGTCTGTTCCTGCGCGCCAAGTCGAAGTTTTCGACGTTGCTGGTGCCGGCGATACTGTCATCGCCACACTCTGCCTTTCGATTGTAGCAGGGGCGAGCCTCGCAGGCGCCCTAGAACTGGCCAACATCGCGGCTTCTGTCGTGGTGGGCAAGGTCGGAGTCGCACCCGTCACGACCCACGACTTGGAACGAGCCCTAGCCTCTACTTCGCCGAATTGAGGGACTTGGTGACAGCCTCGGTGACATCGTTGGCCCCGTAGGCCGATGCACCTGGCACCGTGAACACCACAGTGTATCCGTCACGCTTACTGACTTCTTTGACCGCTACGTCAGCTCGGCGAATCGCTTCATTGATCATGTCTGTCTGCTTGTCGTTCAGTTCCGACTGAAAGTCGCCACCCCATTCGCCACGTAACGACCTCGTGTTTTGGACCCTGTTGTTATACTCCTGGAGCAG
>JAEURO010000029.1 GCA_016788345.1 Chthonomonadaceae bacterium | reverse complement strand
CGGTTTCATTGTCGGTTTCAGCGGAAAGCACTTCGACCCTAAGGTCGTTGACGCGTTTCTCAAAGGGCTCCACGACATTGTCGCCTTACGCGAGGCTGAGCCCGATCCGAACTGGCTCCGACAGCCACTCTCTCTACCATCAGAGCTCGGAGCCGAAGATTTGGTCTGGGTTCAAGACACTGCCGCTGTCTTGTTCATGCCCGAGTCCGGAGTCACAAAGAACTAACGCCACTCTACAAATCCTGCATACTGTCGCTTATGCCGCGGTTCGACATTTCGACCGAATATCTGGTGACGACCCTCCAAGACCTCATCAACACTCCTAGCCCGACAGGGAACACAGATTGGGCGGTCAGCTTTGTCGAAGCTGAACTAGAGTCTCTAGATATTCGGTCGGTCAGGACGACCAAGGGAGCGCTGATCGCCTACTTCGACGGGCTCCGGAATGACAAGCCAAGATCAATATCGGCCCACCTGGATACGCTTGGAGCCATTGTGGCTGAAATCAAGAAGTCTGGAAGGCTACGGCTGTCGGCTCTGAACGGTGTGAGCTGGCCCACCGTCGAAAGCGAGGGTGTCATGGTCAGCACCCGCCGTGGTACCCAGGTCAGAGGCTCTATCGTGCTTGAGAACGGTGCAGCCCATGTGAACAAGGAATCAGGTAAGGCAGAGAGGAACGCAACGAACCTGGAGGTCCGGCTTGACGAACGAACGCAAAGTGCAGAAGAAACAAGCTTGCTTGGGATCGAGATCGGCGACTTCGTGTCGTTTGACCCACGGTTCGAGGCTGGCCCCGCAGGGTTTGTCCGGTCGCGATTCCTGGACGACAAAGCATGCGTCGCCTGCTGCTTGGCTGCACTAAAAGCGCTCAAAGACGCTGGCGTCAGCCCAGCCCAGAGGACGCACGTACTCTTCAGTAACTATGAAGAGGTCGGGCACGGAGGGATGGACGGACTGCCCGAAGACGTTTACGAGCTTCTCGTTCTGGACATGGCCTGTGTTGGCACCGGTCAGAACGGTGACGAATTCCATTGTTCGATCTGCGTCAAAGACAGCGGCGGCCCATATTCTAAAGAATTGTCCGACCGTCTCAGAAACCTGGCGGACCGGAATGGGATTGAGCTTAAACCCGACGTCTACCCGCACTATGGGTCAGATGGAACGGCCTACTGGATGTCGGGTGGCAGGGCCCAAGTGGCTTTGATCGGGCCTGGCGTGGACACTAGCCATGGCTATGAACGGACCCACGTTGATGCGCTCCGCGACACGGCTGCCTTGGTCGCCGAGTACCTCATCGAGGACTAACGCCACGTGGCGAGGCTCAAGGTCACGGGGACATTCCTCGACGAAATCACGCACGATATTCCTTCCCAAAACTGGGGGCCCTCGGAATGGAGGCGAGAGTTTGCACTTTTTAGCAAGATTGGCATCGACACGGTCGTTCTGATCAGGGCAGGCTACAAAGACCGCTGCGTTTTTCCTTGCCGGTCCCGCCTTGGGGTTTTGCCCGTGTACGACGACCTTGGCCGCTTGTTCCTTGATCTTGCAGAAGAGTTCGGGCTGGCGCTCTTTTGGGGGCTGTACGACTCAGGTCAGTATTGGATCCGTCAGACGTGGTGGCGAGAAGTCGACCTAAACAAGGCGTTTATTGACGAAGTCGTCGAACGTTATGGCGACAGTCCATCGTTCAAAGGTTGGTACATGTGCCACGAAGCAGCTAGGAACGACTTTCACATCATCGAGCTCTTCAATGCACTTGGATCTCACTGCAAAGCTGCAAAAAACCTCCCGGTCCTCATTTCGCCGTACCCGATGGGCTCAAAGCAGTTTGGGCCCAACGACGCCTTCACATTAAGTGAGACTTTTGAACACTGGGAGCGTATTTTCAGCGATTGTGCCGCAAACATTGACATTTGCGCCTTTCAAGACGGGCAGATAGCTTATGCCGAGTTGCCAGAGTTTCATGCAGGTATCAAATCTCTCTGCGACCGTCATAAGGTGACTCTGTGGGCCAATGTCGAAAGTTTCGACCGCGACATGCCAATCAAATTTCCGCCTGCAGACTGGCGGAACCTCAGGCTGAAACTCGAAGCGGCGAGCCTTGTGGCGGAGAAGATATTGACGTTTGAGTTTCCTCACTTTATGTCCCCGAACTCGTGCTATCTGTCCGCACACAACTTGTACCAACGCTATTCTGAGTGGTGCAATGAACTGTGACCGATTGCGGAAAATTGACGGTAAATCTGCCACAATAATTTTATGCTGACCGTAGCTCTCGCCCTCATTTTGACCCCGCAAGACGCGATGATGGGCCATACCCGCGAGGTGTGGTCAATCGCGGTGTCCCCTGACGGGAAAACGATTGCCAGTGGAAGCGAAGACAACACTGTCCGGCTTTGGGACTCTACAAGCCGCTCCTGTAAAGCCACGATCGAAGGCTTTGATGGCGCAGTACTTTCGCTTGCTTTCTCACCAGACGGAAAGTTCTTGGCCACGGGAGAACGGTACAAAAAGGTCCGCATCTACTCTGTCGAAAGTGCCAGCTTGGTCACCACGATCGAAGGAAGTGAAGGAGCAGTGACCGGGCTAGCCTATGGCCCAGACGGTAAGTGGCTCTACGGATCCTGCCGGGACAATGTCGTGAGAGCATGGCCATTGGCTCCTGAAACTGAAGCGGCAACGATTCTAGGCAAGGTCAACTATGAAGCGACCTCCGTAGCGACCTCAAGTGACGGAAAACTCGTCGCGACCACAGACGGCGGCGGTCATGTCCGGCTATGGGCACAAGGGACTCTGTCTGAAAAACAGACGGCCAAACATGGCGAAGACAAGGCGAGTTGCGTGGTGTTTTCTCGTGACGGGTCCCTGGTGGCCTCTTGTGGAGGAAACAACCCTGTCCGAATCTGGACTGCGACAGACCTGAAAGAGAAGTCTGCCCTTCAGATCCTTAAATTGGACGGAAACGCGATGGCATTTACGCCAGACGGCCTCAAGCTCGTAATTGGGACGCAAGACAACCATGTCGTCATTCTAGACACAGAGACCGGAAAAAGTGTGGTCAAGAAGGACGCTCATGAACGGCCAGTGACAAGTGTCGCCGTTTCTCCCGACGGAAAGTGGTTTGTAACTGGCTCACAGGACTACCGCCTTAAAATTTGGAAACTTTGAGTGGCACTTAAAGGAACTTTTTGGACTTGAGGAACTCAAAAGTTTCTTTAGAAACCTCTTCAAAGAACTTTGGATCGTATTTGATCTCACTCGTATAAAACTGTGCAAGGGTCGTAATGCCATGCTCGGCTGCCATTTCGCGCAAGCCAGGCATCGACATGTAACGCTCCCATCCTTTGACCTCGCGCACCTTGTAAGTCTCCTCGATCTCGTCGACGTCTGGCAATCGATAGCGCTCGTCATGCACAAAAGCCTTAAGAGGCAATCGATCCCGTTTGGCCGGGTCTTCCGCCGGGTAGCCGACGACGATGGTCGTGATCGGCGCGCAGGTCTCAGGTAGTTCCAGGAATTCGGAGATCTCCTTCATCGCAAAGAGCGTCGTGCCCATATAGCAGATCCCCAGACCGTGGTTCTGAAATCCAAGGCACACGTTTTGAGCCAAGATCATCGCATCGTAGGACGCGACCTCAAAGCCAAGGAAATTATTAAAGTTGTCTTTGGCGTCCCGCAGGCGCAACCACTCACGTGTCCTCCACCAGTCTGCACAAAACGTCACGAGCAGCGGGGCTTGCAGGATCATGTCTTGTTCTCCGTGAGTCTCCCACAGAACGCGTTTGCGGTCTTCGTCCCTGGTCAAAACCATTGTCACGCTGTTGAGGTTGCCGGAGGACGACGCACCCATTACCGCTTCGTGAAGTACTTGCTCAATGACGTCTTCCGGTATCGGGTCTGACTTGTAGCTCCGAATCGACCGGTGACTTTTCAATAGTGCGGAAAGTTCGATTGGACAAGCTTACTAGTGTATGATAGCTTTATGCTGAGCCTACTCATTATGGCCTTTGCTTGGCCCTCAAACATGTGTGTTTCTATGGCCGGTCTGAGCGTCGAAAGTAGGGAACTGACGGCCGCCTGCTGGCATGACCCGAAGAGTGGCTTTTTTGCTGTCAAGACCTTGGATTGTGATGGAGCCCACCGGATGGTCATGCTGACGAAGGACCGCCGGGTGGTCAACGACTACGGCTACGACACAACGCGGTTTGGGAGGGCGCCCAAGGACGACTGGACCGGTAACAAAGTTGAAGACCATCCCTTCGCCGCCAAAACCAAACACGGGGTCGCGATTGGTGACACAAAGTCCAGAGTCCTGGCAAAGTTGGGCCGGCCAACGAAGTCGGTTACAAAGAAAGGGATTTACTGGTGCGCGCTGTACAAGAAAGTCGTAATGGATGACAAAGAGAACGGCTCCGTTCTCCGAAACACTTACATTTTCAAGAATGGAAAACTGATTGAAATCATGATTAACCTGGATTCTATCCCTGGTTGCGGGGAAAACAGTCTTTCAGATGACGGCTGGCCGTGGACGAAGTTCTGAACTGTTTCATATAGAATTCTCCTGGCACCCATTCCCCGTTAGTCAGCCTTCGATCGGTGAATCTTTTCACACGCTGACGGCCCGCCTTTCGGCGACCTTGCGTTCACTATGGTCGAGGATTTTTTTGCGGAACCGGAGCATCTTGGGTGTGACCTCTAGAAGTTCGTCGTCTCGGAGCCAGGACAACGCCTGCTCAAGCGAAAAGTCCTTGTGCGGGTCGAGGACTGTCGTTGCGTCAGATGTGGCAGACCGCATATTGTTCGCGGCTTTCTGAAGCGTGCAATTTACGACCATGTCTTCGTCCCGGCTACAAGAGCCAACGATCATTCCGGCATAGACATCGGTGCCTACCGGGTGGAAGAACTGGCCACGTTCTTGTACGTGTTCATAGGCATATCGAGTGACCTTTCCCGTTTCTTTGCTGATCAGAGAGCCAATTGTCCTGCTTTGGACTTCGCCTCTATAGACCTCGTAGCCTTCGAAAATCGATGCGAGTATTCCTGCCCCTCGTGTCAAAGTCAAGTAAACCGATCGAAAGCCGATCAACCCCCGGGTGGGGATGCTGGCGACGACCTTTGTACGCCCGTTGCCGAGCGACTGCATGTCTTCGATTTCAGCCTTTCGCCGGGAGAGTTCTTCCATCACGCCGCCGGTCGCTTCGTCCGGAAACTCGCACGTAAGCTGCTCAGTCGGTTCGAGACGCTTGCCTAGATCGTTTTCTCGAAAGATGACCTCTGGCCGAGCAATCGCCATTTCATAGCCTTCGCGCCGCATGGTCTCGATCAGGACGCTGAGTTGCATTTCTCCCCTGGCCGCGACCTTTACAGTCTCACCCGTTGCGCTCCTGTCAAGTTTGAGACTGACGCTGACCTTCTCCTCCTTTTCAAGTCTCTCTCGGATTTTGTGGATTGTGAGGAACTTGCCGCCATCCTTACCAGAGAGTGGGGAAGTGTTAGCGTAGAAGTTCATCGTCAGGGTTGAGGGTTCGACTTCAATCCTTGGCATCGCTTCAACATACTGGGCATCGCAAACTGTGTCGCCAATGAGCACTTCATCCAAGCCCGACATCATGACGATCTCGCCCGCCTCGACAACCTCCTGTTCAACCATCTTCAGGGACTCGTAGGTCCAGAGCTTGGTGACGTTGAAGCTCTGGTTCCGGTCTTCGCCGACACACGTCATCCGGTCGCCTACATGCACTCTTCCCCGCAGCAGCTTGCCCCCAAACATGCGACCCAGGTAGTCGGAATAGTCTAAGTTGTTAATCTGTAACCTGGACGGACCGTCGGCCTGGACTTTAGGCGGCGGAACGTGCTTCACGATGGCTTCGAACAGTAGCCGCATGTCCTCTTCGCCTCCGTTGGGTTCTGACCGGGCGAACCCACCAGCACCGCTGGCGTAGACATGAGGGAAAAAGAGGTCGTCTTCTCCGCAACCCAGGTCGATGAAAAGGTCAAGTGTCTTGTCGTATGCGTCCAGGGGCCTGGCGCCATCCCGGTCGATCTTGTTAATGACGACAATTGGCTTGAGGCCATTGTCGAACGCCTTTTTCAAGACAAACCGTGTCTGCGGCATAGGGCCCTCGCAAGCGTCTATGACCAAGAGCACTCCGTCGACCATGGACAATACGCGCTCAACCTCCCCACCGAAATCTGCGTGGCCAGGGGTGTCGACAATGTTGATCTTAGTGTTTTGATAGTGGCAACTCGCGACTTTGCTGAGGATGGTGATCCCTCGTTCTCGCTCAAGGTCGTTTGAGTCCATGACCCGGTCCTTGACCGCTTCGTTGTCGCGGAACATTCCGGACTGACGAAAAATCGCATCGACCAGGGTCGTTTTGCCATGGTCGACGTGCGCAATGATCCCGACGTTCCGAATGTCCATAGGGGAACCTACATTTTACCGGAACGACCGAGTTGTCAATAGGAGCAGCAGGCAAGGGCAATGGACATAACCTTCATTAATAATTTCATGCTCTTGGAACAATACTTGGTCGGTAACAGTTACGCAGTCAGTGAATATTGTTCACAATGAAAAAAAATGAAAAACAGACTCGTTCTTGCTCTCTCTGCCATCGGGTTGGCCGCTATGTCGTTCGCCTTCGTTTTTGGACCACAAAGTCTAACCGTGGTTCGCGGCCAGGTGGTCAGCGGCAATCTTGGAAGCCTGCTGTCCAGTGACAACAACAGGCTCGTTGTCCGTAGTGGCGTGCGGGTCACCACTTATGACAACCCGATTGACATCCTGGGCCAAGTGGTCTGTGGGCAGCCAAATCCTTCGTCCATAGTTCTTCGCATCGAGGACAATGCGTCCACAAGCGGGCTTGTCGAATATGTCGAGATGTGGAATTGGTCTACCAACAGGTTCGAGGAAGTCTATCGAGGCGCCATCCCAACGACCGAAACAGCGCGCCAGATCGCAGTGCCTAACGGTGGCAGGTTTACAAATTCTGGTGGACAGATGCAGATCCGCTATTGGGTCGATTCTCGTGGCCCGGTCCTCACGCCGACGTGGACAGTCTCGCTCGACGAACTGACATGGGACGTAAATTTCTAGGCTAGCCTAGTGTGACTGTCTCGGGCTCCCGACCTCGTGGACGTGGAGCCATATTCTTTAGGCAATAATCCTAGTATTATTACTAGCCTTGCTCCCCCTCCCCCCTTGACACATCTAGACTTATGTGCCTAGAATGCGTGACATACTTCGGTTTTCTGGCCGGGTCGTTTTGAAAGAGTGGGGCGCAAGTGTACATATTTTTCTTGCGTCCTTGGCGTTGGCTTGGCAGACATTTCGACCTTTGCATGTGAGTGCAAAAGGTTCCTGTGGGTGCAAAGGTACTTTTCGCAACGCAAGTGAAGCGCTCGCTGGATTGCCTGGCAGCAGAAGTCTAAAGGTGAAAGAATGAAGAACAAATACTTAAGTCCTAGCTCACTGACGATTTTGTCGTGTGCCCTTGTTTTCGCATGCGGCTTCAAAGTCGTTTCTACGAAGCTAACCTTGCCCACGCACAAGCCCGCTGGAAGCAAGGTTCAAGCGGGATATTCAATCGAAGAATCGAGGTCAAAACTGGTCTCGCTAGGGCAGTCGCTACAAGCCTATCGAGCCCTCCATGGAACTAAACCCGTAACTCAACGGCAAACATTGGCTGATGCAGGGCTGCCCACGAACCCATATGACCTCATAGAGCCTGGTAATCCGTGGAGCCTTGAGGGAGGCATGTCTGCCCTTAGGATATCGCATCCCAGATGGGACTGGGAGCAAGACCACAACAGTAGCCATTTCACCTATCCGGTTTATGGTAACAAAAACGGGCTACCTTCTCTCCTGCAAGAAAAAGGCGAAAAACTTGTATTCGCCTATGACAACAACACTGATGCTTTGGAAATGTGGGGCAAGACCGGAACTCACCGTTACCTTGTCTTGAGAATTGACGGAACCGTCGAGCTGGTGGAGTCAAGCTCGGAGCGTATCGAATGATCCAGACATCGTTCTGTCGCCGGACTGACATTCATGGGAAGTGCCGTTGGAAACGGTTCCAGGGAAATCTGTAGAAGCCTTGTGCCGGAATGCCCCGTTCCTTGGGTATGGCTCAGTAGTCCAGTTAGTGGCTGCTATGACGTAGTTTCAGGGTGTTGTTCCATGACTGCTAAAACATATTTTTGTCAGGGTGACACCCGTTGTTCGTTTGTCGTGCCAAGCTCGACTCCAATCGAATGGCGAGAGGCTCATCTATTGTCTTGATGCCAGTGCATTTCCAAACGGAAACGTCACTCAAACCGGCCTGCGGAAATGTTTGGTTTTGCGAATTGATGGCACCGTTGAAACCCTGGAAACTTCGGCCTTAGGTGCCAGTTGGCCAATGAATGAGCAGTTTCTAAACGCTATGGCCACTTACAGGATGTCACAAGGAAATACATAGTTTTTCCCTGTGACCTTTGGTGACCCCTAACATATTCACTGTGTTTTTGCCTTCTATTCCCGCGTGGCATGCTCTCTGCACTAGTTTCCTGTGTCTGAGGCCCACGCCTCGAATCGGAGTCATAAACATGAAAGCACAGCGAACGACAAAAGCCCTGATCCTGGCAAGCTTTGTGGCTATCGCCGCACTTGCGAACGCCCATGAGCGAAGATGGGACTATAACCCGGCATATGCCCAGAATCCGGGCGGAGGCAAGATCAATAGCGCTGCTGCCACGTTCAATAGCGTGACCAAGCACTTCTCGTTCGAAGCCAATTTTGGTAACGTCCCGGGGACGTCGCAAAAAACTGAAGGTTTCTGGCTTGTCGTGAGTCCAGGGGCGAACCCCAAGGGCCACGCCGGAGAGCTTTCTATCTACTATTTTGACGTCACGCACGGCAGTGGCCCCCGCCTCACAACCTATGCCTACAATGGTGTCAACGGTGACAATTCGTTCAAGAACGGCAATGGAAGCGGCGCCTCTGCCGACAAGATCGCGAGTTCCATCGTCAACAACAGTTGGATCAATTCGCTCAAGTACATCAACAACGCCAACGGGAGCCGGACGCTCGGATTCGACATCGATGCGACTGTGATCCAAAACCACACGCCAAAGTATCCGGGGCCGGGCGGCCCGAGCGAGTGGACCGGCACCTCGTTTGGCGAGAAGATGGGAATCTGGTTCCATCCGGTGAGTGGCCTCTCATCCTCCTATGGCAGCGATGGCTTTCTAAAAGGGTTCCAGTACTGCAGCCAAGGGTGGTTGGATGGAGAGAACTTTGTGACCACACCGGAGCCCGCGAGCATGGCGGCTCTTGGAATAGGTGTCGTCGCTCTGGCACGCCGACGCAGAAAGTCAGCGTGAGATGAGTAAAGGCCGGGTGTCTAGCCCGGCCTTCTTTTTTTGTTTAACCGTCTGGATTGAGCCTTGGGGTCCATTTAGGGTCTGGCTTGTGGGTCAAGAATGTGACTTGGGAAAAGAAGTGTCCCAAAATTTTCCCCAAGTCCGCTGCACTGAGCTTTTTGTTAAGCACAAGAGGACCGGCGGGTGCTACGAATCCCCACTTCACGAGGAGTTTGAGGTCATTTCTTGCTGACTGTGGGCTTTGGTTGAGAGAGTCCTCTCGAACTAGGATTGGGCGAGGCGCCCCGCGGAAATAGGGCCGGTAATGGTCAAAAGTGCTTTTGAGTCTGGACACTACCACTTTGTTATCGAGCGGGGCTCCTGGGTTTGTTGGTTTGAGTCCACTCCTGGAAGGAATCCTCAAGGCTCCGTCCATAGCACTGATGAGGCGGTCTATTGCGACCGCAAAATCGCCTGACGTAACTGCCCCTGAGGACTTGGTGATAGGAAGCTTCTGAAGTGGCTTGTCGGGCTTGCGTTGCGCTGGAACGTGTAGGGCCAGCAATAAGATGAAAAGGGCCGCAAGGGCTGTTCCCACATGCTTCATAGTCTAGTGACCGCCCCGCTCCTAATGATGTCGTCAATTTCTTCAAGGGCCCGGCCTGTGCCAATGGCGACAGAGTGTAAAGCATTGTCGGCAACGCGGACAGGGATCTCAGTCACCTTACTTAGCAGGCAGTCCAAGCCCCTCAGGAGCGAGCCGCCTCCAGTCATTGTAATCCCCGTTTGGATGATGTCGCTGGCTAGCTCGGGCGGAGTGTCTTCCAGGACGGCACAGAGTTTTTCGGCGATTTGGCGGACTGGTTCCGTGAGGGCTTCACGGATTTCTTCGCTGGAGACTTCTATCGTCTTGGGAAGGCCAGCTACAAGGTCTCTGCCACGGATCGGCATTCTGAGCTCCTGTTCCAAAGGATAGGCAGATCCGATCCGGATCTTGACCTCCTCGGCAGTCTGGTCCCCGATCGCAAGGTTGTACGTGTTTCGAATATGTCGGACAATCGCCTCGTCCATCTTGTTGCCTCCCACCCTAAGGCTTTGGCTGAGAACTATCCCGCCTAACGAGATGACGGCAATGTCTGTTGTCCCACCACCGATGTCTACGACCATATTGCCTGCGGCCGTGGCGATAGGTAGTCCACACCCGATTGCGGCAGCCATCGGCTCCTCAATGGTCATGGCCTTGCCGAATCCTGCGGCATGGGCAGCCTTGATGACGGCCCGCCTTTCCACGTTTGTCACACCACTTGGGACACAAATCAAGACGGTCGGCTTGAAAAAGTGACCTCCCCGGAGCACCTTTTTTCTGATGAACTCGAGCATTTTGTACGTGATTGTGTAATCAGCTATGACTCCATCCTTTAGAGGGCGGGTCGCTTGAATGTTGCCGGGGGTCCGGCCAATCATTTCGCGGGCCGCATTTCCCACGGCCATAACCTTTTTGTTGGTCGTGCTGACCGCGACGACTGTGGGCTCCATGAGAACGATCCCCGACCCTCTGCGATAGACCAAAATATTGGCGGTCCCAAGGTCGATTCCCAGTTCAGCGACTAATCTCAACGTCTATACAAGCTTGCTTTTAGCTTGGACCTCATCCCACTCGTCGATGCCCATCCTTTCGATGGCTGCACCAAGTGACGTAAGCCTTGCCTCGAGTCCTTCGTAGCCCCGGTCGATAAAGTGAACATTTTTCACCAGGGTTTCGCCTTCAGCTGCGAGTCCCGCAAGGCAAAGGGCGGCACCTGCGCGCAAGTCACTGGCCTCGACGACCGCTCCTTTCAACTTAGAAACGCCGTTGATAACCGTCATTCGTCCCCTGGTAGACATGTCAGCCCCCATTCGCTTAAGCTCCTCGACGTGGCCAATCCTGCTTTCATAAAGGGTTTCTTCGATAAGGCTTTGGCCTGAGGCGAGTGTCAGGATCGCAGACATTGGCTGTTGAATATCCGTCGGAAAGCCCGGATAAGGCATGGTTTTGATAGTCACTGCCTTTGGTCGCGACGTTGCGCGGACTCTGATCCAGTCGTGTCCCTCTTCTATATCAATTCCAGCCTCTCTCATTTTCGAGACTAATGCGGTCTGTGGTTCGGGCAAAACATTTGTCACTGTGACGTCCCCTTTCGTCACCGCTCCAGCAAGCATGTAAGTCCCCGCTTGGAGCCTATCTTCTGGGATGCGAAATTCAGTGCCGTTCAGTGAAGTCACACCTGTGACTGTGATTGTGCTAGTACCGGCGCCTTCGATTTTGGCACCCATGCTTGTCAGAAACTGGGCGAGTGCAACGACTTCGGGCTCCATGGCCGCGTTAGAAATCGTGAATGTGCCTTCGATCCGCGTCGCAGTGGCCATGAGGTGCTGGGTCGCCCCGGCACTGGGCACTTCAAAATGGACTTCGCCGCCATGCAGATGCGGTGCAGAGGCGACATATCTGCCCGCGTCGAGCTTGATAGAGGCACCCATGATCGAAAGCCCTTTGAGGTGATAATCGACCGGACGGGCACCGATTTTGCATCCTCCTGGCATAGGAATATCGGCTTCGCCGATCTTCGCCAACATGGGCCCGAGAAGATAAAACCCTGTACGGATCGGACGCATGCTCTCGTCGTCGGCCCGCCAAAATTTCAGGTTTGAACAATCGATAAAAAGGGAGCCCTCGCGCCATTCGACGTCGCAGCCAAACTGCCGGAGCAGACCGACCTTGATGACGACATCACTGACTTCTGGCACGTTGTGCAAGACGATTGGGCCATCTGCTAAGACGACAGATGACAAAATCGCCAATGCGGCGTTCTTACTGCCCGGGACAGAGACAGAGCCATGAAGCGGTTGTCCGCCTCGTAATTTCAAAACATGCATTTTTAATGCCCATCCTTGGGACGCAAGTGATTCTACCGTTGCTTGCCAAACATTGGCAAGACTCAGAACTTCTACCAGGTTTATGACTTGAAGAATCGTCTTTGTGGGTGAATGCGTCCACAATAGTGTCAGTGGTCAGGAACGATAGCGACCGCGCCAAAGGCGTGTGGCCCCAAATATGGGACGACATGATAGGTTGTTGTTGCCTTATGACGGCTCATTTGGGCCCGCTTGTCGACACAAGCGGGCCCTCTGTTTATTGGGGAGGGGCGATCGATGGCGCTTCCTGACGTCTTGCTCCTCAATGCCAACTACGAGCCCCTCAACGTGTGCCATGTTCGTCGGGCAGTGAGCCTAGTACTGCTGGGCAAGGCAGACATTATCGAAGAATGTGCGAGGGCCATCAGGTCGTCCAGAGGCGAAATTGTCACCCCCTCGATCGTAAAAATGCGTTACCACGTGCGGCGGCCCGTGCCTCAACTTCGCCTGTCGCGCCACACTGTTTTGGCGCGAGACGGATACACCTGCCAATACTGTGGAGTGAAGAAAGATTTGACCATTGACCATGTAGTTCCGCGCTGGTGTGGAGGGCCCCATACGTGGGAGAACTTGGTGGCTTGCTGTCGAAAGTGTAACCTGAAAAAAGGGGATAAAACACCTCAGCAGGCCAATATGAAACTTCGGAGTGTGCCAAGACGGCCACGGTATGTCCCTTACCTCTCGCTCCCCAAATACCTCAAGGCAAAAGAACGTGAAGACTGGAGATTCTATCTTCCTGTGTTCGAAGAAGCGAGCGGTCTCGCTTGATCGTTACTCGACTGTCACACTTTTGGCTAAGTTTCTCGGCTGGTCGATCTCAAGCCCTTTCAGATTTGCCAAATGGTAACTGAATAGTTGCATTGGAATGACCGAGAGGAGCGCGCTTAAGTACGGGTCGTTGGTCGATGGGATTTTTGTGACGAGGTCTCCGACGGTGTCCAATGAATCGTCGTTGTCCGTTGTTATCACCCAGGCGAAGCCTCCACGGGCCTGAATTTCTCGGATGTTCGAGCCAACTTTTTCGCGGATATCGGGATCTGTCGCGCCGAACACAGCCAAAGTGCCTTTTTCAATCAGGGCCAGGGGGCCATGCTTCATCTCACCGGCCGGACACTCTTGCGTTGGAATGTAGCAAATCTCTTTGAACTTAAGGGCCCCTTCCCGAGTGGCATGGGCGTCAGCATTACGGCCAAGGAAGAATGCGAGTTTCGCATCGATGAATTTTTCGGCCAAGGTCTTTACTTGAGCGCTGACTTGCAGGGCGCTTTCAAATTTTCCTGCCAAGGATCGAAGTTCCGCCACGTGTTCATCGACCCGTACGCCCGGCATCTCGCGTACCTGGGCAATGTAAAGTGCCAGCAGTTTGAGCACCAGGCACTGAGCCGTGTAGGCTTTTGTTGAAGCCACACTTATTTCAGGGCCAGCCTGGGTGAAAACTGTGCGGTCGCATTCCCGGGAAATCGCCGAGCCGACCACATTGATGATTCCAAGCGTCCTGATCCGTCGTTGCTTACAAAGCCTGAGCGCGGCCAATGAGTCGATCGTTTCGCCACTTTGAGAAATGAAGACTGCCAATGAGTCTGGTGAAAGAAGTGGGTCGCTGTATCGGAACTCCGAAGAGAAGAAAACATCTGTCGGTAATCGGAGCATTTTCTCAAACAAATACTTGCCCATGAGCCCGGCGTGATACGCCGTGCCGCACGAGATAATGTTCACTCGATCGATTCCGTGCCAGACTTGGTCGCTGAACACCTGCTCAAGTCTGACCTTGCCTCCTTCGTCGATCCGACCAGCGAGGCACCCCCGGACGACCTCCGGTTGCTCCATGATCTCCTTGATCATGAAGTGCTCGTGACCCCCTTTCTCTGCGGCGGAAAGATCCCAATCGACATGGTTGACCGGCGTTTCCATGACATTGCCATCCAGATCCTGGATAGTGACGCCACTCGTGGTGATCGTCGCGACGCGGTCGTCTTCGAGGTAGATGACGTCTCGTGTGTAAGGCAGGAGCGCTGGCACGTCGCTGGCCACCATGTTTTCCCCATCCCCCAACCCGACAATCAGAGGAGAAAAGTTTCTCGCTGCAACGAATTTTGTCGCCTCTTGTCTGCTAAATGCGACAAACGCAAATGCGCCGCGCATTTTTCCCACTGCCACTCTAACTGCCTCTTCTAGCGGTACTCCACGGGAAAACTCGCGACCGATAATGTGAGCGGCCACTTCTGTGTCCGTTTCACTATGGAAGACATGGCCGTCTTTTGCCAGCTCTGTTCGCAACTCAAGGTAGTTCTCAATAATGCCGTTGTGAATCAGGGCGATGTCTTCGAACTGGTCGAAATGAGGGTGGGCGTTCTCGTCTGTCGGGCCACCATGCGTAGCCCAGCGACTGTGCGCGATGGCGATATGCGCCTCTGGCACGTCGTCGCCCAAGGCTTTGCCCAGCTCAGTCAGCTTGCCTGCTTTCTTAACGATCTTGATACCGCTTCCGCCATTTAAGAAGGCGATCCCAGCACTGTCGTATCCCCGATACTCAAGCCGCTTCAGTTGGTCGTAGACGACTTCGATCGCGTTGCGAGGGCCGACATAGCCAGCAATGCCGCACATGTCCAGATTGTATCCGTTCGCAGACTCTTGGATCGGGCATGGCAAAATGGATTGTGCTCTTCTGGCTCCTTAGTCTCCAAGCCGCGACGCTCCAAGTCGCACCTCCCAAGCCTTGGTCGCTTGGAATCGCAGCCCCCCCAAGGATCGCGTTAGCTGGTGACGTCGATGGAGATGGTTTTGGCGACCTCCTGGCTGTTTATCCAGTTGGAAGCGTCATTGTTGATGTGAGCCTAAATGTACAAGGGATGAAGCCGGGCATACCTTTCCAAGCCGCGGTGAACTGGGGGCAGGACTGCCAGGCGGCTGTTGCCGCAAACGTGGACAACGTGAAGGGGGACGACGTTGTCGGCTTGTTCGGGGGAAAGGAGTTACGACTCGCAGGGGCATTTGCTGATGGAAAGTTTGCGGACACTCCGGCGTGGGTAACGCTTCCCATCAACTTAAGCCAACCTCGAATGAGCTCAGTTCAAGGCGGGTCCAGCCTCATTGTGTGGGCACAATCGAGCGGCGAAGGCTTCAGCATAGACATCAAATCAAAGGAAACCAGGCCACTCAGGATCCCTAAGTCTATGGTGTGGCTCGGCCACTCTGGTGCCCTGGCTGCCGGGCAGGATTCCAAGGGCAAAGTGTTCGAACTCGATCCAGCTAACTGGAAAAAACTGAGAACCCTTGGTGTTTGTGACCCCGCGTCGCGGCCAGTGTTTTTCAACAAGAAACTGCAGTTTGAAGATCACTATTGGGATGGCGAATCGATACAAACTCTTGATTCTGCGACTCTCCCTCAAGCCCCAGTAATCCTTCAATCGACAGACATGGATAACGACGGTGACCACGATTTGTTAGAGTTTCGCTATGGAAAGGAACACCATACGGCAAACCAGACCATGGTACGCAGGACGATAAGATCGGAGGAGACTGACTCGGACCATGATGGGTTGTCAAACTCTCAGGAGCAATCGCTCGAAACCGATCCTTTTGACAGCGACACCGACACCGACGGTTTGCTTGACGGCTGGGAAGTCAACGGATTTCGAGACCTGAAGCTCAATGAGATGGGCTGTTCGCCGCGGCACTCGGACGTCATTTGCCTTGTGTCTAGGTTCGATAGCGTCAACGAGTCAACGTTCAAGTCTGAGATGGCGAAAGTCGATAAGTTCTACGCAGACCTTCCCACTCAAAATCCAAATGGGAAGTCGGGTTTCGCTTTTCACCCTATCTATTTGGACGCAGTGACGGGCGATGACAAAAACCAGGCCTGGTGGGTGAACAGGGACAAGTTTCTTCCAAAGAAGTGGAAAGGAATGGTGCATTGGATGCAGGTCACACCTGGTGGAGGCGGCCAGGCCGACCAATTAGGCGATGGAGGAAGTGTGGCCGAGAACGCTCTATGGGCCGTCTTCGTGCACGAGTTTGGCCACCAAATGGGTATGGATCACGAAGGATTCTGGCCCAACAACTTGTGTCCGATTTATTCAAGTTTGATGAACTATGCTTATAGTTATGGATATGAGGATGACTACAATAAGATCCACTATAGCGACGGACGTTTGAGCGGTTATGTTTTGAACGAAACCGACCTTGATGAAACGATCCCTCTCAGTTATGAAAAAGTCAAGTTTCTCGAAAAGGGGCCCTATCGTTTTCGACTAAGGCCGCATGGGGAGAAGACCTTGATTGACTGGAATTGGAACGGGATTTTCGGCGAGAAGCACGTCAGGGCCGATATCAACTATTCGTACTCGACCAACGCAGGCCCGAGGATGGAAGTCGATAGGACAATGGGCGCCCCTTGCCTCTTCACCCATAAGGGTTCGGCCTATGTGGTTTTCGGGCAGACCGAATCGAACCAACCTAGAGCTGACGATCCGACCATCTCACTGATTCGCCCTGGCAAGCTCCTGTTGAGAAAACTTGGGCCCAAGAGAGTCTGGGGTGAGCCAAAAGTTCTTTTAGACGGCGGCTTGTTAGGAGACCCTTTCGCCATCAGCCATCAAGGGAAGATCCGAGTCTTTTTCTCGTCTCATGACGGAGTCATTGAAATGATCCTGGAAAAAGACGGCACAAGCTCGAAAAATGTGGTATGTCGTGATCGAACACTGATACCCACGGCCGGGCTACATGGTGGGTACCTTTTTGTTTTTCTTACTGACCCAGTCACGGGCAAGGTTGTCTATCGAATAACGAACCCCTTGACGAGAGATTCGGACTGGATCGAGCTTGACGTCACAAGCAAGAGTCCGGTCGGCCTGTGCACGAACAAGGTCACTGGAAACGCCATTCTCGCTCTGGCCCAAGACCAAGACGACAAAAGAAAGGATCGTTGGCAAATCAGGCAGTACGCCCTTCGTGGCAGCCGTTTGAAGTTTCTGTCCAAAGAGTGGATCCAGGGTGAGGATGGAGGCGCGGCAGGGACAGGCCGAATGACAGTCCTGTTCGAGACTGGACCCAACGCCGGCCCCGAAGGGAGGACATATGTCTTCGCAAAAGGACTGACCGACTCCCAGACGAAGTGGGCCTGTACATACGTCGCACATCAGATCCAGGATAAGTCTGTTTCGGGAGGATGGATGGTGAAGAGGTTCTACGATGAGTGGACCCAAAGCAGGTCGGCACCTTCAGCGACTTGGTTCCAAGGGGATGTTTTGTGGGGCTATAGATGGGTCGACGGGGGACAAGGGGCCAGCGACAACATCTTGCACGTGGGATTCAATGCCCTTGGCGTCCAATCTGAACCTATGGGCGACCACGACGACCTGACGTTCCTCAGGACGTGGGGCATGAGGTCTTCGATCACCTACCTCTCAGCTCTAAACTGACTTCAAATTTCGTCCTGAACAGCCAACAATGACCCTGTGGCCCCTCAGTTGAGTGGGCCACAATGGGTTCAAGATGAAAGTTGCGGTCGTGGGCACTGGGTACGTTGGATTGGTCACCGGGGTCGTTCTTGCCGATATGGGCAACGACGTCCTTTGTATCGACAATGATCCGGACAAGCTCGAAAAACTACGGAACGCAGTTTCGCCAATTTTTGAGCTTGGCATTGACGAGTTGCTCCGCTCGACTATTGCGGACGGATTTTTCCGGGTCAGCGACAGCATTGCCGAAGGCACTAAACACGCTGATATTGTCTTCATCGCCGTTGGAACTCCTCCGGGGCCCGACGGCACCCCAGACGTGACCGCGGTGAAATCCGTCGCCAAGGAGATTGGACGGGCTATTGACCACTACACTGTGGTGGTCAACAAATCGACTGTGCCCGTGGGAACCGTAGACCTCGTCGAAAAAATCATCATCGATCAGGGCTGTCCCGCTGAAATGTTTGACGTGGTGAGCAACCCCGAGTTCCTGCGTGAAGGAACAGCCGTTTGGGACACAAAGAACCCGGACAGGATCGTCATTGGCTCCAGAAGCGAACAAGCCACAGCAAAACTAGCCGAACTCTACGCGCCGCTTGAGAAGCCGACCATTCTCACAGACCCTTATTCCGCTGAGCTCATTAAGTATGCAAGCAATAGTTTCCTAGCCATTAAGATCAGCTTTATCAACGCAATCAGCCGAATCTGCGAAAAGTGCAACGGGAATGTCGGGGACGTGGCTAAGGGAATGGGAATGGACCAGAGGATCGGGCCTCAGTTCCTTGGTGCGGGCCTCGGATGGGGTGGAAGCTGTTTGCCA
>JAEURO010000299.1:317-603 GCA_016788345.1 Chthonomonadaceae bacterium | reverse complement strand
CCCCCAAGGGAATTTTGCTTTACGGCCCCCCAGGCTGCGGAAAAACGCTGATCGGCAAGGCCATCGCCTACAACCTTGCCGCCGACTACCGCGCCCGGACCGGAAAGCAAGACGCCAAAGAGTGCTTTTTGCACATCAGTGGCCCCAAGATCTTGAACATGTGGCTGGGCGAGACCGAGCGCATGGTCCGCGAGATTTTTGCCACGGCGCGGGAGAAATCAGCGGAAGGCCAAATCGTTGTGGTGTTCATCGACGAAGCGGAATCGGTATTGCGGACCCGGTCCAG
>JAEURO010000299.1:0-307 GCA_016788345.1 Chthonomonadaceae bacterium | reverse complement strand
AGCAACACCGTTGTGCCGCAATTTTGTGCCGAAATGGACGGGCTGGTGGCAATAGAGAACGTCGTCATCGTTTTGACTTCCAACCGGCCGGACTACATCGACCCGGCGATTTTGCGGCCCGAACGGATCGACCGGAAGATTAGAATCAAGCGCCCGGGCCACGACGAATCCCGGGACATTTTGGGCATCTACCTGCGCGACGGCTTGCCGATTGACCCCCAATTGGCCAAAGAGCAAGACGGGGAAGCGTGCGCGCGCAAAGCCTTGGTGGAATCCACGTTGGCCTTTTTGTGGCGGGCCAACAAAG
>JAEURO010000298.1 GCA_016788345.1 Chthonomonadaceae bacterium | reverse complement strand
ATCTCGCCGCGCACGCGCACGATCTCGAAATTGTCCTCGACCGTGCGCTTCACGGCCTGGGACAGTTCGGAGACGGAATATTCCGGCAGGTTTCCGCGCGGCTCGGTCATGGCGTCGTCCCGACTTTATGATACAAGCCGGTCGGTTTGGATAGCCGGGAGCTGGTCTTGAGCATGCGCATCCTCGTCGTCGGTTCGGGCGCCCGCGAGCACGCGCTGTGCTGGGCCATTTCCGCCTCGCCGCTGTGCGCGAAACTGTTCTGCGCGCCGGGCAACGCCGGTATCGCCGCCGTGGCCGAATGCGTGCCGGTAGCCGCCATGGACCTCGACGGGATCGTGGCGCTGGCGACGCGCGAGAAGATCGATTTCGCCGTGATCGGCCCGGAAGACCCGCTCGCCGCGGGCATCGTCGACCGGCTCGCCGCGGCCGGCATCAAGGCGTTCGGGCCCAGTGCCGCGGCCGCGCGTCTCGAGGGCTCGAAGGGTTTCCTCAAGGATTTCTGCGCGCGCCACAGCGTGCCCACGGCGGCCTATGCGCGCTTCACCGACCGCGACAAGGCCGTGGCCCATGTCCGCGCGAAGGGCGCACCCATCGTCGTCAAGACAGACGGTCTTGCC
>JAEURO010000297.1 GCA_016788345.1 Chthonomonadaceae bacterium | reverse complement strand
CACTTTTTGGAGTTTTGGAACGCGGATTCGTATTCCCCACACACGTGGGGATGAACCGTCAATCATTTTTAAGACCAATTTTCCAAAATGAGTATTCCCCACACACGTGGGGATGAACCAGAATTACAAAACGGAAAACTGAAAGGATAAGACGTATTCCCCACACACGTGGGGATGAACCGTTACGGCGTAGTTCCTGTAATTCCAGAGCGGTTGTATTCCCCACACACGTGGGGATGAACCGCAACACCCCACCCCGCCCGCCGCAAAGTTTGTCGTATTCCCCACACACGTGGGGATGAACCGGCAATGCGGGAAGTATTACGGCAGGCTGGTTGGTATTCCCCACACACGTGGGGATGAACCGCTGTAACCTGTTCGTCCTCGCTTCGACTGGTAGTATTCCCCACACACGTGGGGATGAACCGCCCCGGCACAATATCCTGCAAAACATCTAACGAGTATTCCCCACACACGTGGGGATGAACCGGCTTCGACCTTTTCGGCGGCGGCATCGTTCGCGTATTCCCCACACACGTGGGGATGAACCGGATCCGCACGAGGTGCTGATCTATAAGAATTCGTATTCCCCACACACGTGGGGATGAACCGTCGGTCGGGAAGGCAGTCTGATCTGCCGCAAGGTAT
>JAEURO010000296.1 GCA_016788345.1 Chthonomonadaceae bacterium | reverse complement strand
CACATCTCGCAGATCTGCGAGGAGCGCATCCAGAGCGTCACCGACAAGCTCGCCGTCGGCGACAGCGTGCGTGTCAAGGTCATGGAAATCGACAAGCAGGGTCGCGTGCGCCTGACGATGCGTCAGGTCGATGCCTGAGACCGGCGGACATCTGTACCGATCGTCGGCGAATCGCTTGCGATCGGTGCGGATAATGCCGTAATCTCGCGCGCTCGCTGCAACCTTGCGACGAGTCTGAATTCCGGAGAAGTGGCCGAGTGGTCGAAGGCGCACGACTGGAAATCGTGTATACGCTAACCGCGTATCGAGGGTTCGAATCCCTCCTTCTCCGCCAGATTCAAATGCTTAGCATGGGATTGCGCAGCGGAAAATTGAGTCACGGGATGGGCTGAGTCACCCCCGGAAACGGGAAACGGTGACTCAGCGGTGACTCAATCCTGACTCAGGAATCCGCCTCATGCGCGCCCGTCTGACCGACGCTTTCCTGTCGGCTCGTACCTCCAAATCCGTTGCCGCTCGCATCATCGTTCGCGACCGCGAACTGTGCGGGTTCGAGTGCGTCATCGGCGCCCGGACCCGGGTATTCCGGCTGCGCCGGCGTGGCATCCTTGCCCGCATCGGCGAGTGGCCCGCCACCAGCACCGACGAAGCCCGCG
>JAEURO010000295.1 GCA_016788345.1 Chthonomonadaceae bacterium | reverse complement strand
GGATCCGCACCAGCGCCCAGATCCCCCTGGCCGAGTACGACAAGTACCTCGCCCAGTTCAACCCCGTGAACTTCGACGCCGACGCCTGGGTCCGCCTCGCCAAGGACGCCGGCGTCGGGTACATCGTCATCACCAGCAAGCACCACGACGGCTTCTGCCTCTTCGATTCCGCCCACACCGACTTCGACGTGATGGCCACGCCCTTCAAACGCGACATCCTCAAGGAACTCGCCGCCGCCTGCGCCGCCCACGGCATCCGTATGTGCTGGTACCACTCCATCATGGACTGGCACCACCCCGACTACCTCCCGCGCCGCGAGTGGGAGACCCCCGCCATGCGACCCACCACCGGCGCCGACTTCAACCGCTACGTCGCCTACATGAAGGCCCAACTCAAGGAACTCCTCACCAACTACGGGCCCATCGGCGTCCTCTGGTTCGACGGGCAGTGGGAGGGCACCTGGACCCACGAACGCGGCCTCGACCTCGACCGCTACGTCCGCTCCCTCCAGCCCGGCATCATCATCAACAACCGCGTCGACAAGGGCGGCGGTGAGTACGGCCTGACCAAGCCGGGCTTTGCCGGCGACTACGGCACCCCCGAGCAGGAGATCCCGCCCACCGGCGTCCCCCACGCCGACTGGGAGACCTGCATGACC
>JAEURO010000294.1 GCA_016788345.1 Chthonomonadaceae bacterium | reverse complement strand
AGCAGTTCGGCGATGCGCTTGCGGTCCACGGTCATGTCGATGACGTGTTCCAGCCGCGCCTTCACCTCGGGGCTGTCGCCGTACCGGATCGCCTCGACGAGCAGGTCACGGAGTTGGTGGCCCTCGAACAGGCGGCCGAGCACGTCGAACACGCGGCCCTTCAGCGCGGCGCGTTCGACTTCGAGCTTCATCAGCAGGCGCTCGTAGACCTCGCCCTCGCGCGTCTCGTGCGCAACGAGGTTCCAGAGGTGACAGACCTCGCGCTGACCGATGCGGTGGATGCGGCCGAACCGCTGCTCCAGCTTGTTCGGGTTCCAAGGCAAGTCGTAGTTCACCATCAGGTGAGCGCGCTGCAGGTTCACACCTTCGCCCGCTGCGTCGTTCGCGACGAGCACGAGCACGTCCTTGTCTTGCGTGAACGACTCGACGGCTTTGCGCCGGTCCTCGCGGCCGACTCCGCCGTGGATGATGACGATCGCTTCGGGCTTGCCCAGACGAGTCGCGATGCGCTCGGCGAGGTAGTTGAGGGTGTCCCGCGACTCGGTGAAGACGATGAGCTTGCGGCGGTTGCCGTTCTCGTCGGTCATCAGCGGATGGTCGAGGATTGTGTTCAGCTCGGTCCACTTCGTGTCCTTGCCGGACAGACGAACGGCGCGCGCCTGCGCCT
>JAEURO010000293.1 GCA_016788345.1 Chthonomonadaceae bacterium | reverse complement strand
CCTGGTTTACCGATTGGGGACGCGACACCTTCATCTCGTTGCCCGGCCTCTGTCTGGTGACCGGTCGAATGGACATGGCGTGGCAAGTCATCGCTGCGTTCGCCGCACAGGTATCCGAAGGTATGGTGCCGAACCGCTTCCCCGACATCGGCGAGCAGCCGGAGTACAACACGATCGACGCCTCGCTGTGGTTTATCCATGCGATCGATCGCTATCTCGTGGCATCAGGAAACGAGACCCAAGTGCGCGCAACCGCATGGCCTGCTGTGAAACAGATCCTTGATGGGTACCGCCGTGGCACCAGATACGGGATTAGGATGGACGAAGACGGGTTAATTACAGGCGGGGTGCCGGGTACACAGCTGACCTGGATGGACGCCAAGGTTGGTGACTGGGTCGTCACACCGCGCCATGGAAAGCCGGTGGAGATACAAGCGCTCTGGATTCGAGCGTTGGAAGTTGGCGAAACGCTGGCGCGACGGTTTGGTGAGACGGATGTTGCCAACCGATGCCAGAATGACCGCAGTCATGCGATTGCGTCTTTCCGCAAGCGGTTTTGGTACGAAGATGGTGGCTATCACTACGAGGTGATCGATGGACCAGAGGGAGATGATGCGTCGCTTCGTCCCAATCAACTCTATGCTGTCTCACTAGTTGACGATCTAGTCCCGCGAGATCGCGCGC
>JAEURO010000292.1 GCA_016788345.1 Chthonomonadaceae bacterium | reverse complement strand
CTGTCACCGTGATCCAGGCCGGGCCTGTTTACGTCACACAAATCAAAACAGTTGAAACCGATGGTTACAATGCCATCCAAGTGGGTTACGGGGAAATGAGCGACAAAAACCTCAGCTTTCCCAAGCACGGCCACCTCAAAAAGGCTGGGCTGACCACCAACCTCCGCCACCTTGCCGAATTCCGTGTTGACAACCCCGGTGGGTTCGAGCTTGGCCAGGCGATCACCGCCGACATTTTTGCCGCCGGCGACAAGGTCGACCTGACCGCAACCAGCAAAGGACGCGGATTTGCCGGCGGCGTCAAACGCCACCACTTCAAAGGCCAGCACATGACCCACGGCTACATGACCCACCGCCGACCGCTTTCCAGCGGGGCAACTGGGCCGCAACGCGTGTTCAAAGGCACCAAAAAGCCCGGACACATGGGCGACGCCCAGGTCACACAAAAAGGCAGCCGCATCGTCGGGGTTGACGCAGAACGCAACCTCGTCTGGGTCAGCGGCAGCGTTCCGGGCGCACCGGATGGACTGGTCCGCGTGACCAAGGCCAAGAGGTAACCGCCATGGCAGAACTTGAAATCTTTGATAACAAAGGCAAATCAGTCGGCAAGCACAAGCTCGCCGGCCCCCTTGCCGAACTCACCGTCAACAACATGGTGCTCCACCGGACCGTGGTGGCCGAAGAAG
>JAEURO010000291.1 GCA_016788345.1 Chthonomonadaceae bacterium | reverse complement strand
CGAAAACATGGACAAGCTGTTTGCCTCAGTCAGCGACCGGCAATGGGAACTCATGAAATCCCAGGGCTACCTCAAACTTAGCGACCTGACCAAGGAGCAGCGCGAGATGCTGGGGAACCCCCAAGGGGACGACGAGTTCAATATGACCATCGAGCGGAACGGCAAGAAGCTCGTGATCCGCGGCTGAAGGCCCAGCCCGATGGATAAATGCCCTCCGTTGCCACGCCGGAGGGCATTTTGCTTACTCCAAACTCGTGCCGTTGGCGACCAGCGAGAAGTTGTAGCCGAACAGCTTTGACGCCTTGCGACACATGACCATACGGCTCAAAAAGATCTCGAAGTACTCCATCACGCTGGCAAACTGGGTGTCGATCTCTAACACAAGTCGGATTGTTTTCGTTTCCTTTTCCATTTCAACCCGGGATTTAGTGACGGCGTAATTCACCCGGTCATGGATGTCGAAAGTCTCCATCAAAGGGTTCTGCACCCGCGACCGGTGGACATCGCTTTTATCGGCGACGATGAGGGCGGCCGACATCACACTGATGGGGGTGCCAGCTAGCTCTTCGTGGTTGCCAATCGCCCCCAGGATGGGTGCGGTCTCTCGGACATCCATGCCCATTTCGTTCAAAAAGACGAATGCGAGGTTGGCTCCGCTGATGGGATGGTCGACTCGGTTGATGACATTGCCGATG
>JAEURO010000290.1 GCA_016788345.1 Chthonomonadaceae bacterium | reverse complement strand
CTGTCGTTGACGCAGTGGTTGACGATATCCGCGCCCAAGCCCGAATAGTCGCCCACCATCGCGGCGACTTTGGTCTTCGTTCCGACGCCATCAATGGAGCTCACCAGGACCGGTTCGGGGATGTCAAAAGCGGCGTTGAACAGGCCGCCAAAGCCACCCACGCCGGCCAAAACTTCGGGGCCATGGCTGGCCGTGATGGCGGGGAGAACCGAGCGAAGAGAGCGTTGCGCGGCCTCAATATCGACCCCCGCGACGGCGTAGCTCAGCGGTTCTTCAGACATAGCCAAGACAATACCCGGTCGCAAAAACCCGGGTAGAATCTGGCGGCTTGAGACGGTAGCTCAGTCGGTAGAGCAACGCCCTTTTAAGGCGTGGGTCCTGGGTTCGAGCCCCAGCCGTCTCACTTTCCCATCCAATGATTGATGTGTTCGCGCATTTGCGCGGCCGTGTCCTGGTGCGGATCAATCAATTCCGCCGCCCAGCCGCGCTCGCGGGCCGCCATAACGTTTACCGACGTGTCGTCGAAAAAGAGGATTTGTGAAGGTTGCGCATTGGCATCTTGTTCGAATCTCGCGAAGATCGCTTGGTCCGGCTTTTCCAAGACAACCTCATGAGACAGCACCGGGACTTCGAGCAAAGCGATGTTCGGATACCGCTCCAAGCTATTCATCACTTGCCAGTGAGGCGCATTCGTGTTGCTCAGGCAT
>JAEURO010000028.1 GCA_016788345.1 Chthonomonadaceae bacterium | reverse complement strand
ACGACAAGAAAGCTATCTGTCTGTCCTTCGACCTTCTGGAACAGGTGCATCTTGAGCGGACGCTCAATCTGTACATTCGAAGTCACAATGATCCGTTGATTCCCGATCGTCACCGTGGTCTTTATGTTTCCGGACAACGTCTGGGCGTCACTGTAGCGTTTGATCATCTTCGAAACAAGCTCTACGGCCGTGTCGGCCGGGGCCAAAATGGCAGCTATCGAGGTCAGCATAAGTTCAGTTTTCCTTTATCCATACCACGTCAGGTAGGCATGCTTCATTGTTTGCAGTCCGCGCAGCGACGAACATCCAGTCTGATAGACGGTTCAAAAAGGCCAATAATTCGCTCCGGACGGGACTGATCCGGGAATAGGCGACCAACCTACGTTCGGCCAAACGGGCGGCAGTCCTGGCCAGATGTAGCCGGGCAGCTAGCTCCGAACCCCCTGGAAGGACAAATTCTCGAAGTTCGGGGAGAAGTTTGTTCTGGGAGTCCATGGATCGCTCCAACGCCTCAACTATGTCCACGAGACCTGCCTGGTGGGACTGTCGCGAAGATCCATCAGAAGCGACTTCTGCACCAATTTCGAACAATGTGTTTTGCAGTCTTTCAAGCATGAAGTCCAAAGGGCTGTCGGCAGAGATAGCCCGGACGAAGCCAATCGCTGAATTAAGTTCGTCTATTGTCCCTATTGCCTCAATGACAGCGTCGTCTTTGGATGTCCGGCGGGCTCCGACCAGTCCTGTCGTGCCATCGTCGCCAGTCCGTGTGTAAATTCGCATGGAGCCAGTTCTCAAGCTTCGGGTTTTCGCTCTCGCAAGACCAGACTCACAAACTTTGGCAACATTTTAACTTTGTGAAACTTCTTTGGGTTTAAGAGGAGGCGCCAGAGCCACTCTAGCCTCATCCCCTGAACGAACTTTGGGGCCCTCTTCGTCCTTCCGCTGAACACATCGAATGATCCACCGACTCCCATAGACACCTTTGCCCCCGTCAGCGAAAGGGTTCGCTTGATGAATTTCTCTTGTCTCGGGATGCCCATTGCAACGAAAAGGACGTCTGGCCTGAGCTGCCCGACTTCTTGTGCGATCAATTCGTCATCTTCGGCTGGAAAGAAACCGTGCCGAGTCCCAATGATGTTGCAACCAGGATGTCGCAGGCGAAGCCTTTCAGCAGCAGTCTCCGCCACACCAGGTGCAGAACCCAGGATGTAGATCCTGTACCCCTTGTTCGCACTCAGAGAACAGATTTCGTCCACCAGGTCGACCCCACTCACCCTGACCGCGCCCTTGTGTCCAAGCCGTTTGAGCGCCCAGACGACGCCCTGGCTATCTGGAGTGACGAGGTCAGCCATCTTATAAATCTCCTGGAGTTCGGGGTCGTCTTTAGCTTGAGCAAATCCGCTTGCGTCGGCCGTGACGACCAAGCAGGGTTTAGTGCCTTGAAGCATTTTGTCGATCGCGCCGACAGTTCCTTCGAGATTAAGCGTGCACACGTTGACTCCAAGCACTGACACCGTCGGCCGAAATTGGATCGTGGGCTCGGTCAACATCAAGGTCTGCTTCACGCTTCAGGCCAAAAGCCGGGTCGGGTTTTCGAGGTAACCGCGCACTTGGTTCATAAACTTGGCTCCAATTGCACCGTCAACAACACGGTGATCGAACGAACCTGTGACTTTCATCTGCCAGCGGACTTCAATCGACTCGTCGCCAACAGCCACGGGCACACGCTGGGCACTTGCGACCGCCAATATGGCCGCGTTTGGGCCATTGATGATCGCAGCGAACATGTCGACGTCGAGCATGCCCATGTTGCTGACGGATATTGTGGAACCGGACAATTCGTCGAGCGTGAGTTTGTTTTCCCGGGCCCTGGTCGCCAAGTCTTTTGACTCGGCTGCGATCCCTCTCAGACTGAGGCGGTCAGCGTTTCGAACCACTGCGACGGTCAGGCCGTCATCAGTCGCCACAGCCATCCCGACATTGACTGCTCCATGGATCGCGATGTGGTCGCCTCCAAAGCTTGCGTTCACCTCTGGCATATCCACCAGGGACTTTGCTGTGGCGGCTATGACAAAGTCGTTGACACTGACATTTCCACTTACTTCACTTTTGAAGAACTCACGGAGTGCCATGATCTTTTCGACATCGACCGTGACCGTGACGTAGAAGTGTGGGGCCTCAAGTTTGCTCTGCAGTGTGCGTTGTGCCGTGATCTTTTTGAGGGTGTTGAGTGGGACTTTTCTGTCTGAAGGGGTAGCCACTAGTGTCTTGATAGGACCTGGAACTGCCGAGCGAACATCCCTTTCGATGATGCGTCCACCTGGCCCTGTGCCGATAACGGATGCAAGATCAATCCCCGACTCTGCCGCGACTTTCTTGGCTAGTGGACTGGCCTTGACCCGGCCTGGGCTCTGAGATGTGGCCGCGACTGCGGCAGATTCGGAAGGGGCTCCAACAGCGACTGGCTCTTTTTCGACTTTTGCCGGAGCTTGTGTGGCTGATTCACCCCAGGAAGCTGGCAATGTCTCGCCACTTGCTAGTATTGCGGCGATTGCCGTGCCTACAGGTACTGTCTGGCCCTCCGTTATGAGAAAGCCCGTCAATGTTCCCGCGGCTGGGGACTCCATTTCCAGAGTCGCCTTGTCGGTCTGAATGTTTCCGATGACTTCGCCAGACCTGACTGCGTCCCCGTCCTTTTTCAGCCATTCAAGGAGGGTGCCTTCCTCCATTCCGTCGCCCATCTTGGGCATGATCACTTCCGTCATTATCTTGACCTTGTATCTCCGACGCCGCTGTCGTGGTAAAAGCGAGAATACCTTTGCTTACCCATCATATTATTGGACGGTCGTCCTGCCCGATCCAGCCCGAGTCCCCCTCCAAATAGTGCTCTTTCTTCCAAATCGGCACTTTGGCTTTAAGCTCGTCTATGAGGTATCCGCAACACTCTAGGGCCTCGCGTCTGTGGCTTGACGCCACGATAATGGTGACTGCGGCATCTCCGATTTCAAGCGTTCCCGTTCGATGGACAATCTTCGCATAATTGACTCCAAACCTGTCGATGGCTTTTCGCACCATGTCTGTCCCGACCGACTCCGCCATAGATTCGTAGGCTTCGTACTCTAGACGGGCCACTGGTCGACCGTTATGGGAATTTCTGACATTCCCAACAAACGTGACAACGGCTCCGGCTTCTGGATGCCTATAATCAGGCACCTCAAGGGGCTCGTTCGTCACTTCGAACACCTTGTCTTCCATCATCCTCCAGCCACCGGTGGGATGAATACGACAGTGTCGGACTCAGTCAATTCGTGTCCCATGTCCACAAACATCCCGTTGACAGCGGCCCTAAGTTGGCTCATTGCCATTCCGAGTCTGTGCAGCCCATCCAAATGTTCGTACAGTTCGTTCACGGTTCGGAAGGTCCCTTCGATTTCTTCTTCGCTAAGTCCGCGACGCTCTCGTAAGAGGGCAAAGTAAAGAACCTTGACTTTCATAGTCCACTCCAAGGGAGCCAATATGCAGTGCCTAAGCTACCTGGCCTGACTTCACCATTGGCCGGCACGAAAAGGGCAGCGTTTTTTCCTGCCAAACCCCTGACGGATCCTGAACTTGATTGCGCAGCCACTCGTGCGAATAGACGCCCTTGCTTGGCCCTGACGTCAGCAGCGACCAGGTTATCCCGGTCCCCGATATTTTGGATGATTTCCTCACAAACGACTTGCACTGACCGATCGAACGGGCGCCCAGACGAAGCGGCAAGGTACGGGTACACGAACAAGCTGAATGTCATTGCAGCTGAAAGTGGGTTTCCCGGCAGGCCGAACACGGTTTTTTCATCTTTGATGGCCATGAAAAATGGTTTCCCCGGCTTCATCGCGACTTTTGTGATTGCGAACTCGTAGCCGTTGTCCAGGACAGTCTGGCGAACGTAGTCGAACTGCCCTACCGATGCCCCTCCGACTGTCAAAATGACGTCACAACTGTCTTCGAGAGAACAAAATTCACTGCAAATCTTGGCCGGGTCATCGGGCACCTTCCGGCAGTCGGCTTTGCCTCCAAGGAGGCTAATCGAGGCAACGAGTCCAACAGAATTTGATTCATAAATTTCTCCATGCTGGAGCGTCTCCCCAGCGTTCTTCAACTCGTCCCCACTGACTAAAAGGCCCACTTTCTTTGGAAGCGCCACATCGACAGACTCAAGGCCCTGGCTTGCCAAGCATGAAAGGATCCCTGGCGTGACGAGGGATCCTGAGTGCACAAGCAGGTCGCCAGACTTGAACTCAGAACCGGCCCGCCGTATGTTGGCTCCGTGGGACGTGGCTGGAACATCGGCCACACCGTCTACGGCGGCAACGTCTTCTTGCATGACCACTGCCCCGACACCTTTTGGAACTGGTGCACCCGTGAAGATTTTCAGAATCTCATCGTCGGAGACCCTTGGTGCCCG
This sequence comes from Chthonomonadaceae bacterium, assembly GCA_016788345.1. GTDB lineage: Bacteria > Armatimonadota > Fimbriimonadia > Fimbriimonadales > Fimbriimonadaceae > JAEURO01. Next base: position 14,316 of record JAEURO010000028.1, on the reverse strand, counting down.
AGACTCACCTGCGCCGATCGATCCCGCGACGGGCGCCCTAAAGTCTTTTCCGATTTGCGATAGCGGAACTGCAAATCCGTCAACCGCCGAGTTATCAAAGGGCGGGGAGTCCTGCGTCGCAAGTACATCTTTTGCAAGGACCAGCCCGATTGCTTTCAAAATATCGACTGAAGCTTGGTTTATCGGGCCAACCCTCTGCTTGACGGTTTCGAGTGCTTCGCCAAATGAGACCATCAGTGGCCACAGCCTTTTCTTGCGTCCAAAGCATGAAGGACATACGGAAACAAGGCGTCTAGGCCCTCTTGAACAGCCCCTTTCGAACCAGGAAGTGCAATGATCAACGAATTTTCAGCCAATCCAGCCCTTGGCCGTCCAAGCATGGCCATCGGGTTTCGAGCTTGACCGTAGGCGGCAAAGTGGGCTTGGACTCCGGGAAGTTCCTTGTCCAAGAGCGAGCCCACGACATCGGAGGTCACGTCCCTTGGACCTAGCCCAGTGCCGCCTGTCGTTACGATAACATCAATGTCTTGGCTAATCCATGACAAGATTTGCTCTCTGATCAGCCCAGGTTCGTCAGGAACGACGGCAAACCCCTTGTTCGATCCGCCGAACTCGACTAATCGAGCTTGCAAAACTGGCCCGGTACTGTCCTCATACTCACCGGCAGAGGCCCGGTCGGACGCCACGAGCACAGCAAATGTCCAACCAGAAGGACTCTTGATCGACGACTTCCCACCCTGTTTGTCTTCTAAGGTAACCGAAGTGACACTCATCGTGTCATCGACCATTTTGAGGATGTCGTAAAAATTCAAAGCGGCGACCATGGCTCCGGCCATGGCCTCCATTTCGACTCCCGTTTTATAGATCGACTTGACTGTAACGACTGAGGCGATCGAGTCCTCACCGATTTCAAAATCGACCCTGACATAGTCAATTGGAACCGTATGGCAATATGGAATCAATTGCGGCGTGTTCTTGACTGCTTGGATTGCCGCGACACGTGCAACAGGCAGGGGGTCGCCCTTGGGCACATTTCCCTCACGAATCAACTGGATCGAGATTGGCGAGACCTTCACAACCGACCTAGCGACGGCAGTCCTTAGAGAACTGACCTTGCTCGAAACGTCCCTCATCCGCCGATCTGCACCATGGCCCTATCGTCAAAACTGGCCCAGCGTTGCATGTCCGGGTGACCTGCCCACTTGGTCGCCAAACCAGAGTGGATCGCAATCGCCAGGTCGTCATCAGGTGCACCCTGCCGGCACATTTCCATCAAACTTGTGCCAGCTTTTAGAAAAAGACATGTCTTCAGCTTGCCATCCGCAGTCAATCTGACTCTATTGCAGCCTTCACAAAAGTCATCCGTGACCGAAGTCACAAAACCAATCGTGGAAGGCCCACCATCAACCCAAAACTCTTTTGCGACGGCCGACTTGTCCACTGAAATGGGTGTCAGCGAAAACTTCTTCCCTATATTGTCAAGCATTTGTCGGTAGGAGAACACTCCGTCGGTCGTCCACTCGTTCCCCATAAACGGCATGAACTCAATAAACCGGACATGGACACCGAGCCGGCGACCAAACTCCACGAAGTCACACAGCTCATCGTCATTCACTCCAGGCATGACAACCACGTTGACTTTTATTGTGCGGTAACCCGACATTCGCGCTTGCTCGAGGCCACCGACGATTTTGTCCAGCTTGGCTCCGCGAGTGATTTTCTGAAACTTGTCGTGATTCAGAGAATCGATGCTGACATTGAGTCCGTCCAGTCCGGCTTCGCGGTATTCGAGAGCCTTGTCGAGCAGGGTCGAACCGTTTGTCGTCATCAGCAAAGTCTTGAGGCCATCTATCGACCTTAGCTTCGAGATCAGACCGGTAAGTCCCTTTCTGACTGTTGGTTCGCCACCCGTCAAACGTACTTTGTCAATTCCTAATCGAACAAAGACCCTGGTCAAACGCAAAATTTCCTCAAGGGTCAAGACCTGGTCTCTTCCCTTCCAAATCACGCCCTTTTCGGGCATGCAGTAGGTGCATCGAAAATTGCACCTGTCGGTGAGCGAGACTCGCAAATACGAGTGTCTCCGGCCGAATTTGTCGATCAGAGGGCGCCAAGGGTCGAGCTGACTCAGGCTTGTGCCAGATGACAGAACAGGCACTGGTTGCCCATCCTTTTTTTGGCCCGACGAATCCACCAATTCATTATACAGACTGTGGGTTTTATCATGAGGGCAAGTTCATCGTTTGTTCACGATGCCTTCAATGATCTGACATTCTTGAGTGGTTTCATCTTATGTGCAGGGCCATAGACTAGCCCCACAGGACACAAAAATGAAAAACACTCTGAAGACACTTAGCCTCGCTACCGCGATCCTTGGATCGACATTTGCCTTTTCCCAACAAGCGATGTTGACGGCAAATGACAACCCAATGGTCGGAGGCATGGCCATGTTCACGACCAAAAACATTGTTGAAAACGCTCTCAACTCAGCTGACCATACGACTCTCGTCGCCGCTGTCAAGGCAGCTGGCCTTGTCGAAGCTCTGATGGGCGATGGCCCGTTCACAGTTTTTGCTCCGGTGAACAGTGCTTTCGACATGCTCCCGAAGGGAACTGTGGACAAGCTCCTCATGGCAGAAAACAAGTCGATGCTGACAAATGTCTTGACCTACCACGTCGTGAAAGGAAAATGGACATTTGATATGATCAGCGAAGCCATCGAAAAGGGTGACGGTACCGCGACTTTGGAAACTCTTAGCGGCCAGAAGCTGTGGGCGATGTGGAACGGGCCGAAGAACATTGTCCTCAAGGACGGCACCGGTGCGATCGCCTCTATCACAACCTACGACGTCATCCAAAAGAACGGAGTCATCCACGTCATCAACAAAGTCCTGATGTCCAAGTAAGGACCAGGGAACCTCGACACACTTGGCCAGCCTTTAAGTCACTAAATGGCTGGCCAACCCATTCCTCATTTTCACAACACTATGAAACAGATCACGCTCCTCGCATGCCTGACCGTTGGCGCACTGGCCACAGTCACCATGTCGCAAAACATGGCCGGAAAAACAATGACCTACGGTGGCGTCAAAGTCAAAGTACTTGGACAAAAACCGACAAAATTCCCTATGGGCAAGTCAAAGTCCGACTGGAAAAAGACCCTGACGGCCGCCCAGTACCATATTCTCATTGAAGACGGGACTGACCGCCCATTCAAAAGCAAGTATCACGACAATCACGCCAAAGGCGTCTATTACTCCGTCGCAAGCGGTAAGCCGCTGTTCCGGAGCGATGACAAATTCGAATCTGGCACCGGATGGCCCAGCTTTACTAAGCCCATTTCAGATTCAGCCCTCATCTATGTCCAAGACGGAAGTGCTGGTATGCAACGGATCGAGGTCATCGAGGCTGCGACTGGCACCCACCTCGGGCACGTCTTCATGGATGGCCCAAAGCCAACTGGACTTAGGTTCTGCATGAACGGCGAAGCCCTGGTTTTTCGTCCCGCACGTTGAACCTAGTGCCGGGGCGGGAGCCTGCACCAGCACAGTATTCCTACCAAAGTAAAGCGCCGTTGAATGCGGAATGAGTTTAGTGGGTGCACCTATGAGGCTGCTACGAAGGGACCATCTGTTACTGACAGACCCCGCACACATATTGGCTCTGCTCAAGGACTTGGCCCAAAGCGAGTTCGTGATCGAAACGGACGCCGCCGAGGTCCAGGGAGGGACAGGCATTGTGGTCAAGGCAGTCAAGGACACCTACTTCCTGGTGGAAACCCAATATCCGCCGAACGAGGCCCATGCTGTCCCTCTTTCATCTTGGCGACTTACGGTGAACCTTGAATCGTCAAAGCTCTGCATGACGACAGTGTCTCTTGCACGGATTGACACCAATGTTTTCGCGCTCATGGTGCCCGATGAAGTCGTTTCCGGGGCCGGGCGTAGACACTATCGAGTCATTATGGGTGGAAAAGAGAGCTTCCAAGTCGCCCTTCAAAACGGGGGAATGAGCGAGTCGGCTGACGTATTGGACGCCAGCTTCAGCGGATTGCAAGCCAAGCTCTCCAAGGGGGGAAACTGTCCCTACGACCAAGGATCCGAAGTCGTGATCGCCGGCAGGCACCGTGGCGTCCTGTTCAAGGAAGAAGCCGTCGTTATGTGGCGACGTGACGAGTCCCTAGGCATCGAATTGATCGAACGTGAGGGGCTCGCGCCTGTGGAAGAACGTCCGTGGGCCCATGTTGTCCGCAGGATGGCTTATGACCAATTCATGAGCAATTTGCGTCCAGCCGCCTAACGGACTTCGCAACCGCAGCCACATATTCAGCGTATAATCCCGTGCAAGATGGGAATCTTTGACAAGCTCCGCGGCGAGTTTATCGACATCATTGACTGGACCGACGAAACCCAGGACACGATGGTCTACCGCTTTCAGCGGCACAACAATGAGATTAAGATGGGCGCCAAGCTCACCGTAAGAGAATCGCAAGTCGCGGTTTTTGTGGATGAGGGACGGATCGCTGATGTCTACCAGCCAGGCATGTACACCCTTGAAACAGAGAACATGCCTATCCTCTCGACCTTGAAGGGATGGAAATACGGATTTAATTCGCCGTTCAAAGCCGAGGTTTACTTTGTCAACACCAAGCGCTTTACGGATCTAAAGTGGGGCACGATGAACCCGATCATGATGCGGGACCAAGACTTCGGCATGGTCCGAGTGCGGGCGTTTGGGACGTACAACACCAGGGTAAAAGACGCCGCGACATTCTTGAAGGAGATCGTCGGCACGAATTGGGAGTTCACGACCGACCAGATCAGTGAACAGCTTCGAAACTTCATTGTGTCTTCACTAGCCGAAGCTTTGGCAGAGACAAAGGTGCCAGTCTTAGACCTTTATGCCAAATACAGCGACATGGGCGGAATGCTCACCGCCAAGATCGCACCAAAGTTTGAAGAAAACGGGCTTGAGCTATTGAACCTGCTCATAGAAAACGTCTCGGTACCGCCGGAGGTCGAGCAGGCCATCGACACGCGCAGCAAGATCGGCGCGATGGGCGGAGTCATGAACGAGTACATGCAGATGCAAGCAGGCGAAGCGATGGTCAAGGGAGCCGAAAACCCTGGCGGAATGGGCGGAATCGGCTCGCAGATCGCGGCTGGGCAGATCATGGGGCAAATGGTTCAAAACATGGGCCAACAGCAACAACAGGCCCCGCCACAAGGTTCACCGCCGCCGATGCCGGCAACAAAGACTTTCCACGTGGCCGTCAATGGCCAACAGCAGGGGCCGTTTGACATGGCGGCGTTGACTGGGCTGGCCGCTAGCGGCCAGCTCACTCGCGAATCCCTTGTTTGGGCACCAGGCATGGCCACCTGGGTCAAGGCTGGCGAAGTTGCAGATTTGTCGAGCGTTTTTGGTTCCGTACCGCCCCCAATGCCGGGGTCTTGATGGCAGCTCAATGCTCGCTTGAACAATCGTTAGGTTTTCAAACGCGCGTCCCTCGCGCGCTTCTGAGCAAGGCAACGAAAATCGACCTGAGGGCATGACCCAAGTCCTCCGATACCCCTGTGCTCAGTGCGGCGCGAAACTAGAGTTCGCGCCGGGGACTGCGGTTCTCAAGTGTCCGTATTGCGGCCATGAGACCCCAATCGAAGCTCGACCAGAAGACGTCCAAGAACTTGACATTGGTGCTTATCTGGCCAAGGCGAACTTGGACACGACCCTTGAAGCCGAGCAAGCTGTCCATTGCAACAATTGCGGTGCAGAGTTCACACTCGGAACAAACCAGGAGGCGACCCGTTGCCCCTTCTGCGGTAGCGACGTCGTTGTCCCCACGACTGCCCAAAATAGGATCCCCCCGAATGGGGTCTTGCCATTCGCCATCGACTCGCGGATGGCCCGGGACAAGTACAAAGGTTGGGTGACGAGCCGGTTTTGGGCTCCCAACGACCTTAAGAAACTCGCCTTGGCCCATAACAGCTTGACCGGCGTCTATATTCCCTATTGGACTTATGACAGCGACACACGAACTCACTACACGGGAATGCGGGGCGAGCACTATTATGAGACCGAATCCTATACAGATTCCGATGGCAACCGGCAGACCCGGACAGTCCAGCGGACCAGGTGGTATCCGGCGTCTGGAGTTGTCGATGTCAGCTTCGACGACCTCCTGGTCCTGGGGAGCACGCACTTGCCGCCACACTATGCCCAGGCTATGTCGAGCTGGGAACTTGCAAAGGTAGTCGGATATTCTCCCGAATTCCTCTCTGGGTTCCAAGCTATGCGATATGACCTCGACTTGGCGACCTGCTGGGGGACGGCTCAAGGCATGATGGAACCGACTATCGACCAGAACATTCGGTACGACATTGGCGGTGACGAGCAACAAATCTCGTCAAAAGACACCCAATACTTCAATGTCACTTTTAAACAACTCCTCCTGCCCATTTGGTCCGGAGCCTATTTGTACCGTGGCAAGTCTTGGCGGTTCCTGGTGAACGGCCAAACCGGAGAAGTCCGAGGCGAGGCGCCGGTCTCGTTCTGGAAGGTCTTTTTCGCGGTACTTCTGGGCCTGGCGTTGATCGGTGGCATCGTTTACCTCTACGTGCAAAACAAGCAGAGGTGACATGAACCTGTCGAAACGAGCCGACATCTGATAATATGGCGGAGAAGATGTCGACAACCGTTCGGATCAGGGTCAAGCGACAAACAAAGGACTCGCGCGAGATTCGCTGGGACACCTTTGAAGTCCCCTATTTCGAAAACATGAATGTGATCTCCGCCCTCATGGAGGTGCGGAAGAACCCGGTGACGAGCGACGGAGAAGGGGTGGAACCCCCAGCATGGGAAGCGGCTTGTCTCGAAGAGGTCTGCGGAAGTTGCACGATGGTCATCAATGGACGTGTCAGGCAAGCTTGTACGGCCCTGATTGATGACGTGGGAGATCGTGAAGGCTCCTATATCGACGTCAAGCTTGAGCCGATGTCGAAATTCCCACTTATCCGGGATCTGATCGTCGACCGCAGCCACATGTTCGAGTCACTCATTAAGGTTCGCGGGTGGGTTCCAATAGATGGTTCGTTTGACCGAGGGATGGCTCCGCCGCAAGACGACGCCGTCCGAAAGTTTCGGTACGAGCTGTCACGGTGCATGACATGCGGCTGCTGCCTTGAAGCATGTCCTCAGTTCAGCGACCGTACAAAGTTCGTGGGTGCCCAGGCCATTGGACAGGCGCTCCTCTTCAACCTTCACCCAGTAGGTGGCACGCTCGCCGACGAGCGGTTAGACTATCTCTCTGGTGAAGAGGGCGTGACCAACTGTGGCAACGCCCAAAACTGCGTCAAGGTCTGTCCAAAGGGTGTGCCCCTCACTCAGGCCATTGCCGAGATCAACCGGGACACGACGGTGCGCAAGGTCAAGTCTTGGTTCGGGCGGCAGGGATAGGCCAGTATTTGTGCTAGGTTTGTGCCGGCACTGGGCTAGTCTTGGGCCGGACAGTGATACAGTAGGTGCAGGGTGCGATGGCGCGCCTTGGAGCCGAACATGACACGCTTGAAGGTTCAGCGGGCGCTTGCGGCGGCCGCCTTTGCCGTTTTCTGTGGGGCCGCGTTCGCCCAAGACCGGGCCCCGGATCGGCCCACGGACAAAGTCAAGGTCTGGGGGACAGGCTCGGACATCGGCTTCTTGCCGACGTACCGGCTCCCCCTGGGCGGCTCGCCGCACCGAGGGGCGTTCCCCTTGGGCACCGGCGTCACAATCGGGCCCGGCCCTGCTCCTACCTTTTGGATCGATGTGTTCCCGTTCATCACCTTCGAAGCCCTGAGGTACCCGACTGACGACTACGTCTCCGGCGAGGTCTTCGACGGGGACGGGGACGCCAACCTGGTCGGCTACGGGGTTACGACGGCTGGGGATGACCGACCCCTCGTCTGGTTCAGCGAAGACCCTGCCCTCAATGGTGGCAAGTACTGGCTACCTGCCACCGAATTGGACGGGATTGGCCGGGCCCTGGACATCACCGGCGGAGCGGGCGGACCCAGCGTGGCCTGCGGGTTCCAGGGGACCGTAGGGAGCCCGGTGCCTTGCGCTTGGCCAGACTTACAAGGTGCTTTCTCTAGCCTTGACCTTATTGGAATCAATGACCAAGGTCTTGCCACAGCGATTGGCCCTAACAGAGTCATCGGCGGCACGAACAACGGGACGGGCAAACCAACTATTTGGTTGCCCAACAGCGCTGTCTCGTGGGCTACCGGCTTCACCCCCTCGTATTGGCCGGTCGGCTGGTCGGGGGGCATCGTGGACATCCAGACACCGGTGGGCGGCACGTCGTACAGCGCCCTGGGGTACGACGGGGGCGACCACCCCGTCGTCCTGCACAGTGGGTACAACAAGGCGTTCTCCGTCGACGAACCCCTCGGCAAGCCCAGCCAAGCCATGTCCCTGGGTGTGGGGACGGACTATGTCTCGTTCGTGGGCAACGGCCCCAACGCGCTGCCCTACGTCTGGATGGGAAAGTTCGAAGGGGCGGGCGAAAGCACAGTCCTGCGCGGGGCGGCCCTGGACTTTGCCGCCTTTGCCGAGCCAGGCGAGGCCAACACCCCCGACGGGGTCACCGGGTACAGCGGCGACCTGGGCGGCTCTGGGCTCAACGGGAAAGGCACGTTCATCACGAGGAAGTCCCCGTCCTGGAAGAACCTGGCCAGCCCGGCGGCGATGTCCGTCTCTCCGCCGGCGGCCTGGCTCAACAGCTCGGAACCCGCCAGCTTCGACTATCCTGACGGCCTCTATGGCGACGTCCACAACACAGGCTTTTCGGTCGAGGGGGGAGTCAGGTGCGCGGTGACCGCCGAGAACAACCTGACCGTGGCCCAGGGCGGGTCCAGGGACTTCCACATCCGGGCCACCGCCAGGACCAACCTGTCTGGCACCGTATCGGCCAAGCTCCAGCTCTGGAACTGGGCCACGGGGGCCTGGGACACCGTCTCCACGTTCAGCCTGGGAAACCGGTTCAAGACCTTCGACGCCCACAGGCCGGCAGCGAACTATGCCGACTATGCCAACGGCACCCAGGTCAGGGCCAGGTTCGTCATGACGCTGATACAGTCGATGAGCGGCGTCCCCCACCTGCACCTGGACCAACTCAGGTTCATCGAGACGACATGAGCCGGCCACTCGCACTTGCGCTCGCCGTGGCAGGGGCCGCGGCAGGCCAGGCACAGACCTACCGGGCGGAGAGGATCGTGTATGCGACGCAAGATGGGCCGCGGGCTTGGCGGATTAACAACCTTGGTGCCGTGCTTGTATCCGACATGCGAATTTATAGCAGATATGAAATTATCAGTCTAAATGGCTTTGGCGTGAATCACGGCAAGCTTGCGCAAGACAGTATCAATGCATCTGGTAATGCGGTACAGACTCCAGGCGGATACTTATGGGGGTGCACTGGCGACCTTATTCCATTGTTTCCATGGCTCGCCACGTACCTTGTCACGCGAGATGTTAACGCGAGAGGCGAAGTTGTTGGAACCTGGATCAACAGTATTAGCCAACAGACGGGAAGCATGTTTTGGAGCCCGCAAACCGGCCTTCAGGCAATACCTCCGCTCCAAGGGGCTTCGCGCGTTCTCCAGGGTCTCAACGACCGGGGGGAGGCGACGGGTTTTGTCTCACGGCGAACGGGGACCAGGGGCCTGTACTGGTCACGGGCGACCGGGGCCGTCCAGATCCCAGACTTTGACGCCACAGACAGCCGCGACGAAGGGCTTGACGTCCTGCCCGACGGCAGGGTCATGGGAACCAGCTCCTCGCGGAACGGCAGCGACAGGTTCTGGTCGTGGAGGGTCGGAGACGCCGCCGTCACTCCCCTCGAGACCTTCGCCTATACAAACCCCTACGGCGTCAACGCCCAAGGGCACTTCTGTGGGTTTAGGGCGCCTGGGAAAGCATCCCTATGGTCGCCCGAAACGCGCGATCTGACCCTTCAAGACCACTTGGCCGAGCCTGTGGATGACGATCTTGTCTACGCCGAAGACATCAACGACAAGGGCCAGATCGCCGTGTCCGCGGAAGACCCTGCCACCTCGCGATTTGTCCCCTACGTCCTGACCCCGGTCTCACGGGTGACAGGCCCAGACAGGCTGGACACCGGTGGCCAGGCCGCGACCGCCGGGGCCACCGCCCTGGCCGCCAAGGACGGACGGTGCGTCACGGTCTCCCGCTTTGCCACCCCGAACCGCACCGACCCGGTCACGATCGAGGTCTCGGCGGCCTTGCCGTCGGCGCCCTGGTACATCTGGCTCCGGTCCACGGCCAAAGCCAGCGTCGAGGGGTGCACACTCACCGGGGAGCTCTACCACTGGCCCAAGGCAGGATACGACACCGAGTACAAGTACACCTGGACACTGGGAAGAGACTGGCGCTACGGCGAGACCATCGCCAAGCTCCAGGCCAAGGAGTTCAGAGGGCCGGACGGCGCCGTCAAAGCCCGGCTCACAGTCACACCGCCAGAAGGGCTGACCGGCCTCTGGAGCGTCACCCTCGACGAAGCCGCCTTCGAGTGGGTCCAGACGCCCGGCTAGAGTCTCGGCTGTGGCAGTAAGATCACTTCATGGCCAGGTTTCCGATCTTGATGTACCACAAGATCGGTGTTCCTCCGGAAGGAGCCAAAGTCCCCCACCACTACGTCTCTGTCGACAGGTTCAAGCGGCAGATCTGCGCCATACTGAGGTTTGGGTTCAAGACGACCCACGTCTCAACGCATGAGCCTGATGTCAAAAAGCCCATCTGCTTGACTTTCGATGACGGATACCAAAACTTTCAACTTGCCGCTAGTGTGCTTAAGGACAACGGGCAGACCGGAACCGTTTTTGTCGTCACCGATCTGCTGGGCCGGGACAATCGCTGGGACGTTGAGACAGGAGACGTGCCCGAGCCCCTCCTGTCCGCTGACGAAGTCCTCAACCTGCACAGAGCCGGTTTCGAGTTCGGTTCGCATACCGTGACCCATGCCCGATTGGCACAAATCGACCAAAATTTAGCCAAGCAAGAAATTGTACGATCAAAAGAGTTTCTCGACTCACTTTTGGGCTCAGACACTCAGGTGTTTTGCTACCCCTATGGGAGTCATGACTCGGATGTCAGGCTCATGGTCCAGAAAGCTGGATACAAATGGGCTTGTAGCGTAGAGAAAGGATGGAACGACGGCCAGACAGATCCGTTCAGGTTGAAGAGGGTAAACGTTCGACGGGACACGTCGACCGCCGTTCTCTTCTGGAAGCTTTGGAGCCAGGCCAGGCGCCGGACGCAAATAGACTGAAAGTCTTGCAAGTGTGCTCAGCGCGCCGTGCAACATACGGGGCTGTTTCCAGCATGCTCCATCTTGCAGACGATCTCCGCGCCAGGGGCCACTATGTGTCCTTTTTGTCAGTCAAGGAGCGTGGTTTTGCCGATTACACTCAGACGCGGGGCTTTGACTCCCACTTCCTTCGGGTCAGGACAAAAGTCGATCCTTACTCTATCGCGAAGATGGCAAATCTCATGAGACGTCTCAAGCCAGATGTCGTCCATTGCCACCTTTCAACTTCTGCGGTCAATGGCGCGATCGCTGCACGGCTAGCGGGCATCCCCTCATTGTCGACTGTCCACGGTATGAGTGGAAAGCTGTCGTTCCTTCCCTCGGAGCACCTCATCGCCGTCTCGTCAAAAGTGCGCGACCATTTGGTCGGGCAGGGTGTGAGCGAAGCCAAAATTTCCATTGTTTTCAACGGAATTCCACTACGGTGCTATGACAGTGACTCGAGGATCGCGGCTCGAGCCTTGCTTGATTTGGCCCCTGATAGGCCCGTGATCGGCACCACAGCACGACTGACTCCAATGAAGGGTCTTGTCCATGCGTTGTATGCCCTGGCACGTATTCGCGAAGAAGTCCCTGATGTAGTCTACATTGTCATGGGGGACGGGGAGCAAAAAGAAGAGTTGCATGAACTCGCGCACAAACTTGGGCTCAAGAAGCATGTCCGTTGGATGGGGTATCGGCACGATGTCCAGGACTTGCTTCCCGGGCTAGATGTGTTCATGTTCCCGTCTCTACGTGAGGCCATGGGCATCTCCATTGTTGAAGCGATGTCGGCGCATGTCCCCGTTGTCGCTGCAGCGATTGGCGGGATTCCAGAGGTGGTCGACAAAGAGAGCGGGGTGCTCGTGCCTCCTTCCGATCCGGTCGGGCTAGCAGACGCCACTGTCCGTCTTCTCAAAGACAAACAACTGAAGTCACGAATGGGTACCGCCGCGTATGACCGGGCAGTGTCCGAATTCTCTAGCTCTCGAATGGGGGAGCGGACGCTTGCGGTCTACTTCGGACTGCTTAACCATCGCAATCGGCTCAGATAACGGGCAACGGTTCTCGCGTTTTGGCCGCGGGTTCACTCCAGAGCCCATCTTCTTTAAGAAGCTTGACAAGCTCCTCGACTCCATGCTCTTGTGGGACGCCGCTCTTGACGATTTGCCTTTTTCGATAGAGAGTAATCTTCCCACCTGCTGCTCCAACGTAACCATAGTCGGCATCGGCCATCTCTCCTGGCCCATTGACTATGCACCCCATGACCGCGATATCCAATCCAACAAGGTGCTTCGTGGCTTCTCGCACTTCGCGCAAGACTATGGGAAGGTTGAATTTAGTCCGACCGCAGCTTGGGCAAGCGATGTACTCCACTTGTGTTTTTCTCAAGCCACAGGCTTGAAGGATTTCATAGCAAGCTGGGATCTCATTGATAGGGTCCTCAGACAAGCTCACTCGGATGGTGTCACCAATGCCCTCCATCAACAAGGTTGCGATGCCCGCCGTACTCTTGATGCGGGCATATTGGCCATCTCCGGCCTCGGTAACACCCAAGTGCAAGGGATAGTTCAGTCCCTCGGCGTCCATCCTGGCAGCCATAAGCCTGTTGGCGGCCACCATGACCGGTACGCGGCTTGCCTTGGCACTGACGTTTAAGTTTCTATAGCCGTGCTTCTCGCATAGCCGCAGATACTCCAGTGCGCTCTCGACCATGCCTAACGGTGTGTCACCAAATGAAACCAACATCCGCTCGCTTAGACTGCCATGGTTCACACCGACGCGCATGGCGCGCCCGCGAGACTTGCAAGCCTCGATCACAGGTACGAAAGAGTCCTCAATTGCCTCCATCTCTTCCCTCCACTCCGAGTCACTGTAGGCCAGTTCTTGGCGTAGTTTTTCGGTTTCGTCTTCGATCCTGCCTCTTAAATCGAAACTATCGTCAGACCCCTTCTCTGCTTTAGCGCCGACCTGGTTCGCCCTTGATCCGTGCCGTTTGAACACAAAGAGTCCTGGGTTGATCCTGATCTCATCTACGTGCTTAGCCGCCTCGACTGCGATTGAAGATCCTTGGTGGTGAACGTCGGCCGTCAGTGGAACCGGTCCATGTCGCTCGAGCACTTTGGCAGCGATTTCTTCCAAGCACTGGGCCTCACCAAGGCTCGGCGTCGTGACCCTGATGATTTCGCAGCCAACTTTGTGAAGGGAGATGATCTGTTCGACGCACGCTTCTATGTTCCGGGTTTCTTCTGTCACCATGCTCTGCACGACGACCGCGTGATCGCTTCCCATGGCGACCGGACCGACTTGGCACGTCTGGGTTACGCGTCTCTGGCATAGGATAGGCAATGTCATTCTGTGTATCGACCTCTATTACTACGCTCGTGAGACTGCGCCAACCGGGTCTGGCCCAGAATGGCTAGAAATGGAAAGCTGCGCCGCCAGGGATTTTGCTGCATTGACAAACGCTATGGCATGTACCGATTCTGGATGCGCGATGAGTGAAGGTGCCCCACGGTTTGCCGACTCGCTGATCGCAGGATCTAGTGGAATTGTGCCCAAGAGACCGCAACCGAGTTCATGGGCCAGTTCGGCCCCGCTTGTCCCTGAAAATATCCTTGACTCAGTTCCGCATCCAGGACAGACCATGGAAGCCATGTTCTCGATGACTCCGATAACAGGCGTTTCGAGTCTTTCGAAGAGTTGTGCGGCTTTCCCTGCAATGTTCGCAGCCACATTGTGCGGCGTTGAGACAATGACGACGCCCGAGAGCGGCACGAGTTGGGCCAGGGACATGGGTGCATCGCCAGTTCCCGGCGGCAAGTCGACTAAGAGATAGTCGAGGTCTCCCCAAACAACGTCCGCAAGAAGCTGCTTGACTGTGGCCGCGACCATTGGGCCGCGCCAGAGGACAGCCTGCCCTTCCTCCAGGAGGAACCCAAGCGACATCATCTTGACACCAAACCTCTCAACAG
>JAEURO010000289.1 GCA_016788345.1 Chthonomonadaceae bacterium | reverse complement strand
ATATATCCTGAAAATCAACGGATTGCTGGAAGAAGGCGAAAGTCAGGGCGCATTGCCGCAGGCCTTTCTGATGGACATGATGGACATCAATGAGGCCATGATGGAACTGGAGTTCGACTTTGATGCAGAACGACTACAGCAAACGCAGCAAGCCGTTGAAACGCTCGACCAATCCATGAAACAGGATATTCAACCTGTGTTGGACAACTGGACGCCCACAGCGGCCAATGCAGCATCCGATTTGATGCGGGTGCGGGAATATTTTTTTAAAAACAGATATTTATTGCGCATTTTTGAAAATCTGTCTAAGTTTGCGGCCGCTTCTGGCAATTGAAGTTATTTCAAGGAATCGGATAGCGGCATATTATACGGCATGAAAATGCCTGCTCCGGGAAGCCGGCAGCACATACAACAAGTAGCGGGAGTGGCGGAATGGTAGACGCGTTGGTCTCAAACACCAATGACTTCGCGGTCGTGCGGGTTCGAGTCCCGCCTCCCGCACATAAAGCGGTAAATGATTGTTTTTCAATCGTTTGCCGCTTTTTTTCTGGATAGGGCATGGAAGAAAGCCTGCTATTCGACATGTAGCGTTGTTTCCCGTAGATTAATTTCCCGCAGATCTCGCAGAATACACGCAGAACTCGCAGAACGTAGAGTACACATTATTATCAGTCAATGTTTTAGTATACTCTACGTTCTGCGAGTTCTGC
>JAEURO010000288.1 GCA_016788345.1 Chthonomonadaceae bacterium | reverse complement strand
CACCCGTCCGGCAACCTGCCGGATGTGCTCGGGGGTGGTTCCACAGCATCCGCCGACCAAGGCGGCCCCGCTTTCTTCAACAAACCGCTCGTGGGCCGCCGCGAGTTCCTCCGGAGTCAACTTGTAAACCGCCTGGCCGTGTTCCATCACGGGGAGACCCGCATTGGGCTGGATCGAAAGCGGCCGGGTCGAGTTTTCGCCGAGGAATTTGACAAAGGGTGCCATTTCGGCGGGCCCGGTGGCGCAGTTCATCCCCACCGCGACGACTTCCGGAAAGCACTCAACCATGTTTAAGGCTGCGGCGATGTCGCTGCCCACCAACATCGTGCCGGTTTGCTCCATCGTCACTTGCACAATAATTGGCACGGCCTTGCCAACCGCCTCCATGGCGTCACGGCAAGCGATAATGCCCGCCTTGACCATTAATAGGTCTTGCAAGGTTTCAAGCAGCAAGACGTCCACGCCGCCATCAAGAAGCCCACGGGCCGAGTCGGTGTATGTTTCCAACAGCGTGGCCCAGTCGGTTTGGCCCAGACTGATGAGCTTTGTCCCCGGCCCCATGCCCCCAGCGACAAACTTCGGGTCGGTTGCCGTGGCGCACGAATCCGCCGCCGCCCGGGCAATCCGGGCGGAAGCAAGGCTTGTTTCATAGACCAGTTCCGGAATCCCGTATTCACCCAAAACAATGGAAGTCGAACCAAAGCTGTTCGTCTC
>JAEURO010000287.1 GCA_016788345.1 Chthonomonadaceae bacterium | reverse complement strand
AATTATTTGAACAATTGCGAAAACAAGGCTACCTAAAAGTACGTGTAGATGGAGAGATCGTTGAGATGAAAGAGCGAATGCAACTTGACAGGTATAAAATACACGATATAGAACTGGTAATAGACCGCCTGATAGTACAGCCTGATGCACAAGCAAGACTGAGTCAAAGCATACAAAAAAGCCTGCAAACGGGTAAAGACCTGATGTTTTTGCTGGATGCAGATAAGAACACAGTAACACAGTACAGTAAACAACTGATGTGTGCAGAAACCGGACTGTCTTATGAAGAGCCATCCCCAAATACGTTTTCATTCAACTCGCCATACGGTGCCTGTCCTAAATGCAAAGGATTGGGTAGTGTATATCAGGTAAACATGAATGAGGTAATACCTGACAACACTAAAAGCATTAATGATGGAGGTATTACACCACTAGGCGGAGAAAGGGAATCATGGACCTTTAATCAGGCAACGATACTCGCAAAAAAACATAAAATACCACTCAATACTGCTATAAAAGACATCCCATCCAAGCAACTGAATATATTACTTTACGGAAACGAAGAAGGTATTATATCTTATAATAACGAAGAAGCCGAGAGTTACCATAATAAAGTAGCAGAACACCAATACGAAGGCATCGTGAATATGCTACTGCGTTGGTTTAATGAAACAACCAGCGAAGCTATCCGCGACTGGGCAGAAGAGTATATGCAACTCAGTAC
>JAEURO010000286.1 GCA_016788345.1 Chthonomonadaceae bacterium | reverse complement strand
ATTTCTGCCCAAGGACAAACCATGACGGCCGACATCGAATTCACCTCGGGCGGCAAGATGTTGACGACGTTCCAGTCTCAAGGAATCACGATTTCAGGGACGCAAGGCTATACCATTTCGGGCGATACGCTTTCGACGACGATGGAGGATGTGAAAATCACCGGGGGGAACCTGCCGCCCCAGCTCCAACAGATGGTTGAGGCGGAAGTTCAAAAGCAGAAGGGCAAAAAGGAAACTTCCAAGTTCAAGTTTGTGGATGCCGATACCGTCGAAGTGTCAGCAAACAATCAAACCATGACTTGGAAGCGGGTGAAGTAGGCCCGCCGGGGGCCTCTGGTATATTCGGTGTCCTTGCGCGCTCGTAGCTCAGTGGATAGAGCACCAGCTTGCGGAGCTGGGGGTCGGAGGTTCGAATCCTCTCGAGCGCGCCAAAGATTTTTTTAGTTTAGTCGCCTTCCCATATAGGCCAAGATCGACTGCATGGTTTTCTTGTTGGTGAAGAAGTAGCTCTCGTCCCAGATACTGTCGTTCTCTTCAGAGTCCAAGGTTGGCAAGTGGAACCAGACTTCGCCATCAGTGGAATCGGGGAAGACGGGAAGCACCCAATCCCTTTCGTCCATGTTATCGATATAGGTGGGGTAGGCGGCGACGGTCGAGTTTGACACGTACCGTTCCAGCCCCTTATCGGTGTTGCCGTTGGCCGCCTGCAAATAGGGCTTGATTTGG
>JAEURO010000285.1 GCA_016788345.1 Chthonomonadaceae bacterium | reverse complement strand
AACGCTTCTCTTCTCGAACAACGGAGGAGGTGTTGCAGCGTGGGCATCAACGGGGCTCACGACGCCGGACGTTCAGGAGGTCATGGCACAGCGGTTCTACAACCAGCTCGGTGCCGGCAATATCCCGCGAATGGGCGATCTGATCAGGGATGCCAAATCAACGATCCCCGGCGGAATCGATGTTCGGCTTTCGTGGACGCTGATCGGCGACCCGATGCTGAAGGTCCGTTGATCAATTCAGACGTTCAAAGAAAAGGGCGTCCGCAATGGACGCCCTTTTTTCGTGATACTGGTACTCGCGGCAGGAGTCGAACCTGCGACTTCTTCCTCCGGAGGGAAGCGCTCTATCCACTGAGCTACGCGAGCCTACGCGTATTTTACGTGTTTCAGCTCTTTGGTTCAATACGGATCGTTTTTATCTTCACCGCTTCGACCGGCCGTTCACCTTCGCGTGGCTGAACGCCCGAGATGGTACGAACATTGTTCATGCCTTCAATGACCTTACCGAAGACCGTATAACGGTTATCAAATCCGGACTCACGTTTCAGGGTGATAAAAAACTGGGAGTTAGCCGAATTGACGTCAGTACCGCGGGCAGCACCAACGATCGCGGTATTATACGGTATATCCGAGAATTCCGCCGGAACGTTGGGCTTTGGCGAGCCGCCCTGTCCGTCGTTGGTCGGGTCATTGTCCTTTGAATTTGGATCACCGCTTTGGATCACCGA
>JAEURO010000284.1:240-731 GCA_016788345.1 Chthonomonadaceae bacterium | reverse complement strand
TGTAGCACAAATCATTCATGTGCCTGCCATGGAAGCTCCCAAAGTGATTGCCCGATTCGGTAGTATGAACAACCTCGTTTCGCAGGTGCTGGAACCCACCATCGGGAACTATTTCCGAAACTCAGCGCAAGACAGCGATGTGATTTCCTTCCTTAGCACCCGTAAGGAGCGTCAGGAAGCTGCCAAGAATCATATCCGTGAAGTGTTGGATGAATACAATGTAAATGCTGTTGATACCCTGATTGGTGATATTGTTCCACCGGAAGCATTGATGAAAACCCTTACATATCGTAAGATTGCTCAGGAAGAATAAAAGACCTACGAAACGCAACGAATGGCTCAGGAGAAACGACAAGGCATGGAAAAAGAAACGGCCATCGCCGACATGCAGAAAGAAATTGTAAAGGCCCAGCAAAGTGTAGAAATTGCCCAGCGCACTGCAGATGCTACCGTAAAAAAAGCCGAAGGGGATGCCACCAGTTTAAAACTGA
>JAEURO010000284.1:0-230 GCA_016788345.1 Chthonomonadaceae bacterium | reverse complement strand
GCCGAAGCAGAAGCCACTAAGTTGAGAGCCAATGCCGAAGCAGAGGCTACCAAATTACGGGCTGGTGCACAAGCTGAAGCGACCAAACTAAACGCTGTTGCCGATGCCGAAAAAATTTCTAAAACCGGCTTGGCCGAAGCAGAGAAAATTATGGCCATTGGTAAAAGCACCGCTGAAGCCTATGAACTGCAGGTGAAAGCCATGGGAGGTGATAATTTTGCCCGGCTTAA
>JAEURO010000283.1:262-732 GCA_016788345.1 Chthonomonadaceae bacterium | reverse complement strand
AGCGGAGGCGGCCGGCCTCATCCGCAAACGGATCCTCCGCAACCTCATTGAAAACGGCGTCTCCATCCCAGATACGTCCACCGTTACGATCGACCCGGATGCGGAGATCGGTGCAGGCACCACCATCCTTTCAGGCACGGTCATCGAGGGGCAAACCCGGATCGGGAGCGGTTGTTCGATTGGTCCAAACACGTGGATCAAAGACTCGATAATCGGCGATTCGTGCCGGGTTTTTATGAGCCACCTTGATGGCGCGGCCATGGAAGAAGGGTGCCGATGCGGGCCGTTTTCCAACCTGAGGCCGGGAGCCGTGCTCAAAAGAGAGACGAAAATCGGCAACTTTGTCGAAATCAAAAACTCCGAAGTCGGCCCGGAGACCAGCATCAGCCACCTCACCTATATCGGCGATGCCACTGTCGGTTCCGAAACCAACATCGGGGCGGGCACCATCACCTGCACCTACGACGGAT
>JAEURO010000283.1:0-252 GCA_016788345.1 Chthonomonadaceae bacterium | reverse complement strand
GATTCGACAAACACCGGACCCAGATCGGCGACCGGTGCTTCATTGGCAGCAATTCGACCCTCGTCGCACCCGTAACCGTGGAAGACGACTCATTTGTTGCCGCGGGGAGCGTCGTCAACCGCCAAGTGCCTTCCGGTGCTATGGCGATTGGCCGCGCAAGGCAGGAGAACAAAGAGCAATGGTACACAGCATGGCGAGAACGGAAGTCCTCGGAGAAAAAATGAGCAACGACCTCTCAGTCCTCAAACGGTT
>JAEURO010000282.1 GCA_016788345.1 Chthonomonadaceae bacterium | reverse complement strand
ATGAATGGTGTTGCTTTGCGTAGCGCCTCGGCCTTCGCCTCGCAAAGCGAGGGCGTTGAGCCGTAGACCGACTTACGCACGAGAGTCACCACGCCGTCAACCTCGTTTGGAAGCCAGACATGCATGCGGTAGGTGACCGTCTCCTTCTTGCCCGGCATGTCCTTTGCTTTCGCTTGGCCGATTACATACTGGACTGACCCTTTGTGCGTGACCCGGAACTGGTAGGCATGAGGCGTTCCATCCTTCTTCAAACGCATGCGAAAGATTATGACTCCATATAACCCTGGACATAACCCTGGAACTGCATTTCAAGTTCCACATTTGAACCTAGAGAGCCCTAGATATCCCGATTTAGGTTCCAGTGTCCAAAAGACGTGAGAGTTCGAGTCTCTCCTCGCCCACCACTATTCTAGCTTCAAATCGGGGTTCCAGACCGGGTTTGGAGCGAGTTGCCGCGCACGGAAAAACGTCCATGCAACTCACTATGCAACTCACTATGCAACTCAATTGGCGGCCGAAAACCGGTCGCCACGGAGAAGATGTGACTCCATTTTCCGGCGGTAGCGGCACCAGTCCGGTACCTTTTTGTCTGCCCCACCCGGGGGCCTTTGGGGGATATTTGAGACTAAATCGGGGCCTTGGCCGACTTCGGACAAGCGAGGCGCAGGTTCACCAGTCCAGAATCGAGCGAGAGATAACTGCAGTTATCTAGGTTTCGTTTACACCTATCCCG
>JAEURO010000281.1 GCA_016788345.1 Chthonomonadaceae bacterium | reverse complement strand
CGTTGCCACGCTGACCGACGCGATCCGGGTGAACTCTGGTGCGACGACCTTCCAAATCGGTGGCAACGCCGGTCAAACCGCAAGCCTCTCGCTGGGCAACTTCAGCTCGGCCAGCCTTGGCTTCACCTCGACCAACGCCAACATCACCGGTACGGACATGTCCGTTGCCATCGCCGCCATCGACAGCGCGATCAGCAACGTGGCAAATGCCCGCGGCCAAATTGGCTCGTTCATGAAGAACACGCTCGAATCGAACGTTCGCAGCCTGGGTATCCAACGCGAAAACCTGGCCGCAACGGAAAGCTCGATCCGGGAAATCGACGTGGCCGAAGAAATGACCAACTACACCAAGTTGCAAATCCTGCAACAGTCTGGTCTTTCGATGCTGGCTCAAGCCAACTCGGCTCCGCAAGCCGTCCTCTCGCTGCTCCGCTAAGCCGGTTCAGCAAGGATCAAGCTGGCCCCGGTCAATTGACCGGGGCCAGCTTTTTGTTTGGATAGCCGGCTCATCGCCTCGGGGGTTACCGCGTCAGGCCCTTCGTCTGGGCGACAGATTGCAAAGGGTCGGCTAGCTTGCCCGAACCAGCTCTTCGACGGTATCCATAAACTCGCGGAAGAGTTCTTGCGTGTCACAAATCGGGCTAAGGATGACTTCTTTCCTCAATGCACTGCGCATCCGTTCCAGACCAGCAAAATCTTTGGACCACTCAACTGCCTTTTGAATGTATTCATCCTGCGA
>JAEURO010000280.1 GCA_016788345.1 Chthonomonadaceae bacterium | reverse complement strand
ATCTGCCTCACCATGCGCCCATCGAAAGGCATCGGATTCAAGATCTATGGTCTGACGATAATCCCAGGCGCGGTCGAGACGGTCGCGGAAAAACGCCCCGTCCACCCCGCCATCGCCTAAGCGCAAGATCTTCACGGGATAGCGCGCGCCCGGGTTTACCAGCCCCATGCCGAGCCGAGTGCCGTCGGCCCCGCACAGTTCGGCCAAAGACCCCGGCGCCACGTCCGATTCCCACCGGACATCGCTCCGCTGGAGCCACGGGTAGCCCCGTTGGAGTTTGCGGATAGCGCTGCCTTTGACCGTGACGACCGACATAATTCAAGCACAGTCTATCCGCCCGTGAACGGATGGCCCCCCTCAACCGATCATGGTAATATATGCGGATTCCGGACAGGTGGCTGAGTGGACGAAAGCGCCCGCCTGCTAAGTGGGTAGGGGAGCAATCCTCTCTCGGGTTCGAATCCCGACCTGTCCGCCAGTTTTCTTACCGAGGGCCAACCATGTTCAAGCTCCTCCCAGCCGCGATCCTCGCCACCGCCCTGTTCGGCGTGGCCCATGCGCAAGGGTTCGACCAATACATGGCCCTCCGCAAGCAATACGGGATCACCCAGGCCTCCACACCCGCTGCCCTCACCTCGTTTGTCGGGGAAAAAACTCTGGAAGTGCGCGGCGTCGTCCGAGGCATCATCGGATCGGCCAAGGGCCAGTTGCTCGTCCTGGAAAACCCCGATTCCAACCGCGA
>JAEURO010000027.1 GCA_016788345.1 Chthonomonadaceae bacterium | reverse complement strand
GGGACGGGGCCGCTCGACCAACAAAATGTCTTGCAAAGAAACGAGCCCGTTGGCCCCTCTTCTGACCGTGCCGGAACTTGCCGCGTACCTCCCGATAGAGAGATTGACGTTCGAGCGGAACTCTGGAATCGCGGCAAGGAGTCCCACTTCGTTCACCAACTTTCTATAAGCCTTGGTCGAGGGTGGCACCAAGTGGTCAATGACATAGAAGTTGAAGCCAGCCATCATGGCACCGGCGAGCAACAACGGCAAGAAAACGCGGAACACTGAGACCCCGCTGGCCCGCATGGCAGTGATTTCGCTCTCTCGCGCCAGGCGAGACACTGCCAGAGCCGCTCCAAGTGATGTCCCGATAGGAAGCGTCAAGCTGAGCCAGAAAGGAAATCGAAAGGCCAGAAGCTGGAGGATCGCGGCGAAGGGAATCGACTCGACATTGAAATTCTTATAAATCGCAATCATGTCGTTAGCAACGAACAGCATTGCAAAAACCGCCGTGCCCGCCACCAGCGGCACAGAAACCTCTTGCAGCACGTATTTGTCAAGTTTTTTGATGCTGGCCTCCCTTGATGAACAAGGCGTACGCAACGTACAACACAATCACGATTTGCACGCCAATCAATCCTATTGCAAGACCAGGAGATTGCCGACCAAGCTGAGACGCATAGGGTATGCCAAGAAAAGCGATGATACATGTGACCCAGGCGCCAGTCAGTTTCACTCCGATCGCGCCGCCGCCCGACCTGCCCCGCACCATATCGATGAGGAAGGGCCGGTTGCAGCGCTCGCATTTATATTCGTTGAGCGGGTTGGCGTGTCCACAGTACTGGCACTTTGAATAGGGAGGGGCGGTGCGCGATTTCATCCTGAGCTTCCACGCAGAGACCATTTGGTGCTCCCCCCTGAACAAGTTCTTAGGCATGCCAAGCAGGGCCTTTTCGCCGAGAGCAATCGCGTGGAAGGGTTGGCCCCTTGCATACAGAGCCTCTGCCATTTTCAGCAGGGCCCCGACATTTTCCGGCTTGGATTCGAGAGCGTCATGGCACCTGTTCATCAAGTCGATGTCAATGCTGGCAAGCTCACGCCTACTCATCGACAATCGGATGAACGGGAACATGACCATTGAGCCAACGGTCGCCAGAAATATGAGGGGGCCCATTCCAGGCATGGGAGGCGAAACTGTCATCACTCCGAGACCTACTGCAACGATCAGACTCAGGAACCCAAAGACAGGGTCAATGTCCCCCGAGACCATCCAATGGATCATCCAGACGAGCCATGCGGCGACTGGCAACCAGACGATACAGGCGCAAGCTGCGCCCAGAGGGTCAGATGTGACTCGTTCGCCGAACCCCATGGTCTGCCTCCTCGACCAAGGCCTGGGCATCCTGAACTACATTGCCATGCTTTGACCCAGACGAGATTCGCGGCTCCTGGCCCCTCAAGAGGCGCCTGATGTTCGATGAATGCCTGTAGATAATCAGTGCACCCATCGCCGCCAAAACTACGCACATCACCAGGGGCTGCTTGGTAACAAACAAGGTGACAATGGCTGTCACACATCCAAGCATACTGCCCAAACTGACGATCCTGGTAGTCAACATAACGATTGTGAACGCGCCCAGGCAGCACAGTGCTGCGATGGGGCACGAAGCAAAAACGACACCTAGGCCCGTTGCCACTCCCTTGCCACCTTGAAACTTGAGAAACGGCGAAAAGACGTGGCCCGCCACAGCCATGAACCCGACCATCGAGGCACCGACCAAGGCGTTTTGGGCCGAGTGCTCTTGAGACAACCAAGTCCTGGTTAACATGACCGGGAAGACACCTTTTGAAATGTCCAACAAAATGACCAGGGCTGCGGGAGCCTTCCCGAGAACCCGCAATACATTTGTCGCGCCAATGTTGCCGCTACCCGACTTTGTGACGTCGACCCCATGCTTGCGTCCAACCAAGAAGCCAAACGGAATTGAACCTAGGACAAACGAGACAAGACCAAAGACAAGGACGGTCAGGGCCACTTACGGCGGATTTTATCTGATACCAGCCCCTTAGACCCGGTCTGGACGTCGGTGGGCGCTCCCAGAGATAGACTCCTTAGTCATGGAGTTCAAGCGGATAGCAGTCATCATGGCGGGAGGCTCCGGAGAACGATTCTGGCCCGTGTCGACCAAGGAGCGACCCAAACAGTTCCTCAACCTGACTTCTCCGGACCAGTCGCTACTCTCCGAAGCCGCAAAGAGAGCCGCAGATTTGGTCAGTTGGGACAACACCTACATCGCGACAGCCCGACACCTCGCCGAACGCAGTTCCTCTGAATGCCCTGAAGCAAAGGTTTTTGCTGAGCCAACAAAGAGAAACACAACGGGCTGCTTGGCTTGGGTCGCCGCCAATCTAGTTGCCCAACATCCGGAGGATTGGCCACTCATTTCCATGGCCGTCTTGACTGCCGACCATCGGATTGCTCCAACCGACTCGTTTCACAGGACTGTGACCACAGCCCTTGATGCCGCCGAGTCCGAAGGTGGCCTGGTCACCATCGGCATAAAACCTGACCGGCCCGAAACAGGCTACGGATACATAGAGGTCGGTGAACCAATTGGTGGTGCCAGGATCGTCCGTCAGTTCAAAGAGAAACCAGACTTAGCGCTCGCAAAGTCCTATCTGGACTCTGGCAACTTTCTATGGAACTCCGGAATGTTCTTTTGGACGTTACCGGCGTTCCTCAAAGAACTTCAATCTGCCCAGCCAGACATCCATACCAAGGTTCTGGCCATGGCAGGGCACCTGACTCAAAAAGATTTTGGTCAGGCTGAAGAAATTTTCAACGAGCTGCCAAGCCTTTCGATTGACTTTGCTTTAATGGAGCACGCCTCAAGGGTGTTAGTTGTCGAAGCAAAATTCGAATGGGATGACCTCGGAGCCTGGGATGCGCTTCAACGGTCGTATCTCCCAGATTCGTTCGGGAATGTCTCGAAAGGCGCAGTTAGAGTTGAAGAGTGCTCGGGCTGTGTCGTTTACAACGACTCCCCTGACCAGACAGTCAATGTGCTTGGACTGACCAACGTGGTCGTTGTCGTTACGGATGGTAACGTGATGGTCTGCCCCTCCTCGCGTGCTCAAGACGTCCGCGTGTCTTCAAAGTAATCGTTATTGCGCCGAACCAGGCTTCGGACAAACTCAAAGAGATTGCCTCCAGGGAAATGGTGTCCCGGGATCCCAAACGCCTCTGCGGCAGCCAAGTCAGATGGCTTGTCACCGATCAGGAAGGAGCTGCTTTTGGAAACTCCAAAGACTTCGTCGACCGCTTCAAGCATCCCTGGACTTGGCTTTCTGGCCGGACAATTGTCCTCTGGCGAGTCCGGGCAATAGCAAACCGCGTCAATCGGACAAAGCTGAAGGATTTCTTTGCTGAGTGACAAAAAGTCGCTCTCCAAATAGAGTCCACGGCCAACCCCTGATTGGTTGGTCACTACGACCACACGAAATGCCTGTTTCTTGAGGTACCGGACCGCCTTCAGGGCTCCATCTACCCATTCGAAATCAGCCCATTGATGGACGTAACCCTTGTCGATGTTGAGCACTCCGTCACGATCCAGAAACGCAGTTGGGGCAGGCGTCCTGATGATGCCGTGCGGGCGACCAACCTGGGGGCAACCCCGAAATACCAACTCTACTTTATGGCCCTAGTCCGGTCGATGGCCCAACGGTCTTTGTTGAGGATGACGCCAAGTACATGGCCACCTGCAAAGTCAACCATTCCGACTGCCTCGCGCATTTGCGGCTTGCTCGGTTGTTCGAGTTGCGTGACGAACAGCACGTCTTTGACCACAGTGACAAGCGATTGTGTGTCTGCGTACCCGAATGCTGATGGAGAATCGACCAAGACGACGTCGGCTTGAGCAGAGATCTTTTGAATCAGATCTTTCATTGCGGCAGATGCGACCATTTCAGTCGAATTCGGAGCGTCCGCCCCAGCTGTCAAGATAGCAAGGTTAGCGATATCAGTCGTCTTTAGAGCCTCGTCCAGCCCGACGTTGCCAGCGAGGACATCGGTCAATCCCTTGTCCCGATCCACTTTGAACAACTTATGGATCGCAGGGTTCCTCAGGTTTCCGTCGATAAGGACAGTCCGCTTTCCTTCAAGCGCCATGGCTACAGCAAGGTTTCCAGCAACTGTGGTCTTACCCTCCTTGGGCACACTGCTCGTGACGATGAACGCCTTTTTGTCGGGCCCTGCCAAGAGGATGCTGGTCCTCAAGATACGGTAAGCCTCAAAGGCCCGTGCCCGTTGCGGGTCGGCAATAAGTGGGGACCGTGCAGAAGCCCGCAAAGGAATGCGTCCCAAAATTTCCTTCTCAGCGATGGCAGAGGCCTCGGTTGAACTGTTGACCCTGTCGAGGGCCACGTCGCGGACGAGGGCGAAAATGCAGCCGAGTACCAAGCCGACGATCGCCGCCAAAGCCAAGTTCAATAACCAAATCGGACGCACGAACTGGGCCGGTGCATCGCCTGTGAGGTCACGGACTGGGCTCTGAAGTGCGTTGTTCCGAAGCCTGACGTCGTTCTGAATGTTCAACAACCTCTGTATGCCTTGTTCAGTCTCGCTGACGGCCGTCTCCATCCCAAGGAGTTTGGCCGCAATAGGCGCAAGGCTAGTCATGGCAGCCTTTTTTTCGTCTACAAGCCGCTGAAAACTGTTGACTCTGGCTTGGGCGGCTTCAACGCCGGCCTTCGCCCCATAAACGGACCTCTCTACCTCCCATGTCAGTGGGTTGGGAATCTTTTGGTCTGTGTTCACAGAACTGTTTTTCAGGCTGTCAAAGTAGGCCTGCATTCTTGAGATCTGAGCATCGATGGTCTTGACCCTTTCGCTTTGCTCATCGTTCCTGACCAAAAGCCCTTCTCTTTGCGAACGAAGGGTTTCAAGCTGTTCCCGCGTTCGATTGATGTACTCGGTTGGAGTGGCGGCCAAGTTATTGTCCACCATTTTAGGCATTGTGCTCTTCTGGTTCTGGATGGTTTGAAGGGTCTCTTGCGCTGAAGCAAGGTCGCTGATCGCGTCGTTAAGCTTTCGTGTGGCCTCCTGATACGTCGAAGCACGGACTTCTGACTCCGTCCTGGAGTCCATGACGTTGTTCTGAGTCTTGTAGTCGGCCAATGCAGAGAGTTGATCGGTCAGACTCTGCCTTTCTTGCTTGACCCGCTCATTTACAAAGTCCAGCGAACGCTTCGTCTGGTCTTGTTGGGTCTCTCGGATAAAATCTTCATAAACCTTTGGGATTTCACCGGCGAGCCGAACTGCCGTATTGTCGTCCCGGTCCTCGACCATGATCATGACCGTATTGGTCGTTTGAACTTGCTGAATGTTGACCCGTGGCATTTTTTGGATGGCATCGTCTGTCAACTTTGGAGGCATTTTGTAGTTGATGCGCTGCAGAGCTTTGAAGTAGATCTCAAAGCCGCTCATGATCTGGACCTGGGTCAACAAGTCATAGTCGACAGAGGTTTGAGTCAGGACTCCAACGATGTCAGTTGCCTGGCCAGTATTGGACTGTGTCCGGCCTTCGACTATCACGGCTTTCGATGCACGCCATGTTGGGGCTACCAAGACTGATACCAAGGCACCTAGTGCAAGAGCGATCAGGATCGTGACCAAAATAGTCCACCATCGTCTCTTGACAAGTGCAACAAGCTCCTTGAGTGAAAGGTCCGTCAACGACAGGCTGAGTAACTGATCCCTGTTCATCCTAATCTATCCGTCTGCCTACGATCCATGGCAAAGAAGCCCGGGCTCAACTGAGCTTGCCTCGATTATACACGACGGCACTGACTCAATGATCGGTTCACTCCCGAAAGATTGCCAGGTCGTTTATACCCTTAGATCCGGTGTTTTTGACAATCTGAACCTACGATGCTTGCCTGGCTGAGCCCAGTCAAAGCGTGGAACCTAGGATTTATGTTTTTGCGACCTTTGGGACTTGTCCTACTGGCGTGCTCACCCTTTCTGGTTCTGGCCCAGACAAAACTCTGGGTGTCAACCGCAGGAAACGACGCTTGGAACGGGCTTGCATCAGTTCGAGATGCAGCCGGCAACGGCCCAAAGGCGACACTGATAGGTGCAAGAAACGAAATTCGTCGGCTCAAGTCATTGGGGCAGCTTTCGAATGCTGGGGTAGTTGTCACTGTTCGTCCCGGTAGATACCGGATGTACACACCGTTGGACCTCACAGCCTCCGATGGCGGTCTTTCGAATGCCAAGGTGACATACCAATCTGAAGTACAGAACGGTGCCATTCTCGACGGCTCCAAGCAGATTTACTCTTGGAAGCCCATGGCCAACCGGGTCAAGATGGAGTCGGTCGCAGCGTCCGTCCGTCCCTACGTTTATCAAGCCGACCTTCGGGCCAACTATATCCGCGAAGTGGGACGGATGCGTCACGTGGCTCCAAACTTTACAATACAGCCGGAATGGGCCGAATTGTTCTTCAATGAAAACAGGATGAACCTGGCCCGATGGCCCAATGCTGGTGGAGCGTTCATGACGGGGAACGGCACGGGCAATGGTTGGCCGACACCGACGCTCAAAGCGGAGCTGTCAACCCTGAGGACGCCGTCCTACACCAGGCATTCCAACTTTGAGACCGACACAGACTATTGGGTCCGAGGCAATTTTAATGAGCGGCTCTTCGTGCAGTTCCAAGAGCGGGTGACTTGGATCAACAAGTCGTCCAATGACCTACGGTACGCCATCGAAGACGGCAACACCATGGACAGGGCTCGAGCGGCCGCCTATTATCCCGAGAACCTTGGCCGGTTCACACTTGTGAACTCGTTGTGGGAGCTCGACGAGCCAGGAGAATATTACTTC
Source organism: Chthonomonadaceae bacterium (assembly GCA_016788345.1). Classification (GTDB taxonomy): domain Bacteria; phylum Armatimonadota; class Fimbriimonadia; order Fimbriimonadales; family Fimbriimonadaceae; genus JAEURO01. Next base: position 11,962 of record JAEURO010000027.1, on the reverse strand, counting down.
GACCGCCAGGATTTGCTACTTTACTTTTACCCACCGGCGGCAATTGGTTCGGCGACGACCCGAGTGTCAATGAACAAGTCGTGCCTGATCAACGTCGTGGGTTCAAAGTACGTGGTCATTCAAGGTTTCCTTGTCGAAGGCAGCCGACAGAATGGCATTAACGTCGTCGCGAGTCAGTCCGTCCTTGTCCGGGGCAACCAAGTCCGAAACGTAGGCGGCACAGGCATTTATGTCTTTGGCGGAGCCAACGTCACAGTCGGATCAAACATAGTCCATCACACGGGCGAAACCGGTATCCACATCGAAGGCGGCAACCGCTCAGCCATGACTCGGTGCAATAACCTGGCGGTGAACAACTACATCCATCATGCAGGGCAGGTCCAACCGTACTATCGACCAGGGCTCCGGATTGCTGGATACGGTCTCACCGCACGTGGAAACGAAATCGCCTACCATCGACACCAGGCTATCCACTACTTTGGAAACGAACTCCTCATTGAACAAAACAGGATCCACCACGCCGTCCAAGACGCCTTAGATTCAGCGGCGATCTACTGTGGAGACGGCGACTGGACGACCAGAGGCAATGTGATCCGCTACAACTATCTGAGCGACATTCAAGAAGGCCGTGCGGGATACCACATTGTCCATGGCATTTACATGGACGACATGAACAGTTCGACCAACGTTTACGGCAACATCTTTCGAAATGTCGAACAGCCCATCCAAATCGGCGGCGGGCACGGAAACAGTGCAAACTGGAACGTCTTTGTCGACTGTAATGGTGGTGTCCGGATCGACGATCGTGGAATCGCCGCGCCTCAGTCTTGGATCGATGACTTCTTCCGCTTGGCAGAAAACGTTCCCTGGCGAAGCAACGCTTGGAGGACTAAGTATCCAGAAGTGTATGAGACCCTGACCAATGGCCAACACAGGTGGCCCTCGGGCAACTCAATCGTCGGAAACATAAGTCTCCGCAATTGGGAAAACGACAAGGTCGGAGGAATCTACGAGCTCTGGGGAGTCAATAAGAACGCTCCGTCAAGCATCCTCGTGTTCGACAAAAACATTGGCACCCTTGCAGACCAGTTCGTGGACGAAAAAAAGGGCAACTTCACTCCAAAACCGGGTTCGCAGGCCGCTGCGAACAAGTTCCCCCCGCTCATCGCAACTACCATGGGGGTCAAAAAAGACGCCTTCATCGACCCGTCCACTTGGCAGAACTAGAGTTGGATTCCCTTTGCTTTTAGCTCCAGCTCTCTGGTCTTGACAACGATCATGTACTCGTACAGAGACTGGAGGGCTGCATAAGTGAACCCAGCCCGGCCATCAAGGAACCCGAGTTTGGCAAAGTATAGAAGTCCAAACTTGAACAGAGGTCGAGCTGGAATTCTGTAGAAGACTTCCTTTTGGTGGAACCTCCGAGTGTTCCGGTCAGGCTCGGAAAGAGCTTTCCAAAACGAAAATTTGACGCCGTTCTGCCGATTGTCCACGATCTGTTGGGCCTCGAGCGAACTGTAGCGGTTGTGCCTTTCGAACCAAAAAGAGACTCCTTTACTGAAAGGGAAGTGGTCGAAGTGCCCGCCAGTCTCGCCCACTGGCCCATTGACAACGTTGACAGGATTTATCAGCCTTTCGTATCTCATCTTTGTGGGCATGAATAGACGAATGTTGAAAGGCGACTGCGTCGTGTGCTTCAGCCAACGGCCCATGAGATAGTCGCGCCTGGCAGTCCTAAACGCGACATTGCCACCCGGTTCGGAGACGGCTCTTGCAATCTCTTTGGCGAGGTCGGGCGTGACCCGTTCATCGGCATCGCTATGCCAGACCCACGGATGCTTGAAGGGTATGTTTTCCATCGCCCAGTTTCGGTGCACAGACTCAGTCTCGAACGGCCTTGTGGTGACCTTTGCGCCGAAGGAATGGGCTATCTCAACCGTCCGGTCTGTTGAGCAGGAGTCAAAGACATGGATGTCGTCGCTAAAGGACAGCGATTGTAGACACCCTGGTAGATCCTGGTCCTCGTTTTTAGTGTAGACGAGAACCGAGACTGGGACGCGCTCATTCATCGCGCATCACCCTGGGCTTGATTGGCTTGCAGGGGTTTCCGGCACAAACGGTCCAAGCAGGCATGTCCTTTGTGGCGACCCCCCGGGCGCCGATGACAGCCCCTTCACCAATCGTGACGCCTGGCCCAACGAAGCACTCAGTGCACACCCAGGCATCGTTTCCAATCGTGATGGGCTCTGCATACAGTTGAAAGTTTTTCGAAGTGTAATCGTGAGTCCCTGCGCAAAGGTGCGAGCCTTGAGACACCGTCACCTTGTTCCCGATCGTGATTTTGGCCATTGAGTAGACGTTCACTCCCTCGCCCAAGGCGGAATAGTCTCCCATTTCGAGGTTCCAAGGTGCCCAGACTCTGATGCTCGACTTAACTGTGGATCCGGCCCCAATCTTCGCCCCAAAAAACCTGAGAAGAAAGACCCGCCACCCATTCATCGGACGGGGGGTTGGACGATAGAAAACGGCGTAGACGATTCCCCACACGAGCCTCTTGAGCCTGTTTTTGAGACTAAAGCTAGGCCTACTATAGGTGTCGACGCCTTCGAGAATGTCAGACACTAATCGACTCCGCCGTACTTTCTGACCGCCGCGAGAAGGCTCTCGGCTGCAGCATCAATTCCAAAGTGGGTCTCGTAGCAAGTCCGGGCCCGGTCTCGAAAAGCTTCCCTCTCTTGGGCCGACAGAGACTCCCACTTGCTGAGGGTTCGATCCGTTCCGACCTGCGTGTCGTCATCGACCAGCCCACCTTCCCCGGCCAACACTTCACGCCAAATGTTGACTTTGTTTGAAATCAAGACAGGGGTGCGACAAGCCAGCGCTTCCGCCACAACGATTCCAAAATTTTCTTGGTGAGACGGCAAAACAAACGCCTCGGCAGACGCAAACGCGCCCCACTTGTTGCTCCCTGTCAACATGCCTGGCCACATGATTCTGTCGTCAATTTTTAGCTGTGCCGCCCGCTCCTTGAGGGCTGGCGCCATGTTTGTTTTGTCCGGCCCCGCCATTACAAGGATCAAGCCATTGTCGTCATTAGCGATTTTTGCGAACGCTTCTATGAGCAGGTCACACCCTTTCTTTTCGTGAATTCGGCTCAGATAGAGTAAGAACCTCCGGTCTTTCAGCTGGGGAAACTTCTCTAAAAAGGATGCCTTCATTGCCTGCAGGTCACCAGATGGGCCAGGCGTCCCATACTTCACGACGACCTCGTTCACTTTGTAAGGGCTGAACGATTGGCGTGCTAAGAGCTTTTCTTCCTCAGTCGTGAAGAGGACGGCCTTCGCGTCTCGCAGGACTCCGTACATGCCCCATGGCCAATAAAGCATCTTCTTAATCTTCTTGAGGGGGTAGGTCTGATTGAACCAGGGATCGAGCATGCCGTGCGTATAAACGAAGTAGGGAGTGTCCGTGTGCCGCAGAGCCCTCCAGACAGCGTAACTGCTGTACTGCCAGATTCCGTTTACGATGACAGCATCAAAACGCATGTGGTTCTCACGGAGCCACCGCAAAAACTTTGGCGAATAGGCATAGTCAAGGATCCCCGGGCCAAGAGCGTGGATAGGTAACGGAAAGTCCTTAAGGAACTCTGCTGACGGGTCGTCCAAACTCGCGACCTCGACCTGGTGCCCTTGTCCCAGCACGACGGCACTGATCTGACGAATGCCTTCTACCGGCCCACCGGTCGCGGGATCGACAGACGAAACGACGTGCAGGTTCTTCATGCAATGTTTCAGATTGTGGCATGGCGAGCGAAGGAGGTCAGTCCCGTCATGCCACAATTGTGGTTCCGATGGACTTCGAGCGACATGATTACCTGGTCGTAGGAAGCGGATTGGCTGGGCTCACCTTTGCTCTTAAGGCAAGTGAGACTGGATCTGTCTGTGTCATCACCAAAGCAGATATCACCGACAGCAACACCAACTGGGCTCAAGGCGGCATCGCTGCGGCAGTAGGCGAAGCTGATGAATGGCAGCTTCATGAAGAGGACACCCTCTTGGCAGGCGCAGGGCTCTGTGACCCTCAGGCCGTGAGGTTTCTTGTCAGCCAGGCTCCTCAGGCGGTCGAATGGCTCCGTAGCCTTGGAGCCAGGTTTGACCTTGAGTTGGGTCGCGAAGGCGGCCACAGTCGCAACCGCATTGTCCATCACGCCGACAAAACGGGGTGGGAAGTCGAGAGAGTCGTTAGCGATGCTGTTCGAAGAAACCCGAAGATCATCGTTTATGAAAACGCTTTTGTCACAAAGCTACTCACAAGTGGCGGAGATGTCGTCGGATTGACGGCCCAGGTCGCAGACCGTGGGCTCAAACCGTTTACAGCCAAAGCGACCATGCTGGCCACGGGAGGGGCAGGCATGCTGTATTCACGGACCACGAACCCACGGGTCGCGACGGCAGACGGCATCGGACTTGCCAGCCAAGTTGGAGCTGACATCACTGACATGGAGTTCATGCAGTTTCATCCGACTGTGCTCCAACATCCGCAGCTACGAGGTTTTTTGGTCACTGAAGCAGTCCGTGGAGCTGGCGGAACTCTGCGGAACCACCACGGTGTGCGCTTCATGTACGACTACGACTCTCGTCTCGAACTCGCTCCACGGGACATTGTCGCACGGTCGATCGAAAGGGAGATCCAGCGATTACAAACTTGGTGCGTCTACCTTGATACGACCCACCTTGATCCAACAGACCTCAAGCACGAATTTCCAACAATTTGGTCAAAACTCCGAGAAATCGGTATTCCAATCGAGAAAGTTTGGATCCCAGTGACCCCTGGTCAACACTATTCATGTGGTGGGGTTGTCACCGATCTCAAAGCCCGGACGTCTGTAGGACGCCTCTTTGCTGCAGGTGAAGTGGCCAGGACAGGCGTCCACGGTGCAAACCGTTTGGCCAGTAACAGTCTGCTTGAGGCACTCGTTTTTTCTAACTCTGGTGCGCAGAATGTGCCCGACGAATACCCCGACGTTTCAGGAGTGGACTTCAGCCAACCAAAATGTGTCGCGGAAAGCGATGCTGTCCGAATCCGGCACGGCGTCCAGAAACTGATGACGGAAAAAGTAGGAGTCTTCCGGACTGACGCTGGACTGGCCGAGGCGGAGCGGCAGATCGACAATTTCATCGCAGAGTATGACGAGGCCCCGAATGCACCTTTCTCGGCCTATGGATTAGAGACAAAGAGCATCCTCTTCGCCGCAAAATTGACCGTCAAAGGCGCGGTCAGCAGGCGACAGAACGTCGGCTTGCACTTCAACGCCGATTTGGAACCACTTCCCGATAGGCCGGTGGCAACACCGCTTTCATGATTGGGGATGCAGACTTTTCCCAAGAGAGTGAGAGGCTACAGGATCCGCGAGCCTTTGCCTGAAACTGGACTCTTGAGCCCTCCTCCTGCTCATCGACTGTGAGATCGGAAAGGTTTCTCCGCGGATCGACCGCTAAACCACGTAGCCCTGTTAAACGGAACCACCCTGGTCCCTCGTCACCTGCGTCCCAACTTAGAATGGCCCCAACTTTTGTAAGGACGAATCCACCTCGGACTTGCCCGACCAGCCTTACATCCGAGAATAGCGTCGCTGAGAAGGCGTCAGGTTTTCCGCCCTCGAACAATGTCTTTCGAAGCGCCAGCATAGGCTCGATTCGGAGTTCTTGCTCTGCAGGCAATCCATGGCTTGACTTATAGGACACGAGCACCGTCCTAGCTCGCAGCCCGGCCTGTAGAGCGCAGCCGGCTGCCTGAGTTTTCGCTCGACCGTCGATCGCAGCGGCAAGACAGGAGAGTGCAGACGCACGTCGGCCGATCAACTCGTCCCCTTCCCAAATCTTCCATGTCATTGGATCCATTCTATCGATGAGACGATCCAAGGCTGGGTTAATGTTCTGCGCCGCTTCGTCATCCTCTCTGTTTACTGCTCGCCATAAAAGAGCGCGCGAGGCCGCGACATCGGGTCTGGCGGGCTCAGGTGCCTTGAGCTGAGACTGAGCCCAATTGGACCATTTGTCAGGGAACCAGAGTTGTAGCGCCAATTGGGCGGCGGTGCAGCTCAGTGCGATACTTGTATCTTCGCGTTTCGGTGCCTGGGGACCCTCTGGTCTTCCCCATACCAGGGGCACACCGGCTTTTAGCCCCCGGAACGGAAACCGCACCTTGACCGTCGTACGACGCGCAACAAGAACCGGGCCTTCTTCGGTTGTCGACCTGAGGTCTGCGACGTCGCCGAAAACTTTGACCGCATAGCCTCCCAACTTTGCTAAGCCAATGGCTGGCGGCAGGGCCGCTCCGGGCCGATCGAACTCATAAGTGACGTCGACAGAGTTAGGCGATCTCTCGGCTTTCTGGGACACAAGTTTCGGCGCCTGTTCGATGTACAAGAACTCTCGGTGTTTGATGTCGGTCGCCATTTGGCCGAGGGTCGAAACATTGTTCGCTGGCTTCGGCTTGATTCCGAAAGGCAACGAAAATCTGGCCCAACCAACAAAAGGGGAACTTTTGACATGCCAGTCGCCAGACGACCCAGAAACCACGATTTCTGGTGGCTGACCAAGAAAGGATATTAATAATGGCGGCTGCTGATCGGCGAACGACACCAAAACCCAACGAGACGCAGGCGCGGGTGTTTCCGGGCCAAACGACGCTCCCATGACGGTCAGCAATGGACCGCTCAGCGAGGTGAGCCGCAAATCGATGCCGTTAGCAAAATAGGCTTCAAATCCCATCGCCCGCAGGTTGACCCCGATCGAGCTTGGACCACCCCGGAAATGGTCGCACACGTAGTAGGCGCCTTCAGGGCTCGCACTCTGCCTAACGAACTTGACTGAAGTCGGGAACTTGAAAAGGTCGCTTCCTGGATGTGCCGATTTGAAGCCCTCCGATGAAAACTGGAACCCTGGAAACTTGGGAAGGTCACTGCCGAAAAACCTTCCTTGGCCAAGTGAGTACGCAAGCGTGCCTCCAATCAAAACGAGGCTAGTTAAAACGCGTACCAAGGACTTCGATTCCCAGTCTCCGAGTCCGTGTGGAAAAACTAAGGCCCAACTCTCGGAATCCAAGCCGGTAACCCAGGATGAACGTTTGCTCGGCAAAAGTGTCCGACAAGTACTTGTCCAACGTATAGCCGGTGCTCAGTCTCCAAGTGTTGTTCAGTCGATAGTCCAGCCCCAGAGTGGTTGTCAGTCGGTCTAGGTCCAGGCTCTTCGAGATGTAACTCCGCAGATTGAGGCGTCCGGCTGAGTAGACACCATCCAAAGTTAGTTGGTGACGACCCAGAACATCCTCTGTGAACCCGTCCTGGTTGAACTGGTAGGTCGTGTTCAGAAAGAGCCCGGGCACAAGATTCGAAGCAAGATTGAGACTTGCGCCTTGACTGAATGGCGCGTTGCCTTGGCCTCCGGCCCACTTCGTCGCCACATAGGACAGTGAGACAGACTCCCGAGGCGAAATCATCAGCGTTCGAGAATTGATCCTTCCTTGCAGGCCAGCCCCTTGCTGCGAATTCTGGCCCAGGCCAGAAATTTGCCTTGACTGCGCTGTTAGACCCGCGCTGTATGTGAAAGGAAGCTTGCCAATAGACCGCGGGTCGGTGTCTACGTTTATGCCTAAGCTGCTCGAAGTGAACCGGTCGCCCGATAGGCTTTTGCCATGCTGGGAGTTGACCGACGTCTGCACGCCATTAAACCGATAGTTTACGTTGAGATCTGCGAATAGGCTGCGGTGCGCCGGAAGATCGACCTGGGCGCTCAGGGAAGTCCTGGAGTTTGGCACCCAATATTGCCTCAGGCCGACACCCCAGTCCTTTCGATTCAAGCCAGTCAGAGCGGCGCCGCCTTCCATCTTTGCACCCCGGTTCCAGTTGTACTCGTAATCCAAGTAGGTTCCACCTGTGGCCCCAAGACTGTTACCATACCGGTTGCCATATCGGAACCTAAGCGCACTTGTCTCGCCAGGTTTCAAAGATAAATAGTAAGGATAGTTGACAGCGACAGAACTGTTGCTGACGTTCAAGAACTGCTCGGTCACTATTGGGTTCGAAGAGTTGACATCCAATTGGAGCAACGGCAGGCTCATGACCGACTGTCCGCCTAACCGTACCGAAGCCTTTTGGAACTGAATGTTGCGCCCGGGGCTCACGACGACTTTCTTGGCTTCTACAGTCGAAATCGCCTTTGAAGTGTTGATAAAGGCAAGAACATCTAGCTTGACTGGCCCTGTTCGTTCCTCGCTGCCAAATCCTGTGAGGTCATAGACTTTCGTGTCCGCCGAAACCTGGACACTCATAAGGACGCCAAATGGAAATGGGGTGAAGACGAGTTCAGTTTTCGGAAGGGTCTTGATGGCCGTGCCCTTCCGTGAGTTCAGCTTGAAATAGAGTTCGCGGAACGACTCGGTGGACTTTCCGACTGTCAGGTCTGCGCCTCGTGCACGGACCTCATATGAAGGAATCCTCAGCTGGAGCTCTTCAGCCTTAATCTCGATGTCCCGATAACGTAACACGGCAGACCGGTTCTTGCCACTGGCTGTGACAACTTTGTCAGCTTGACTGTAACTTATTCCGTCCCTTCCGGTCACTTCTAAAACTTCCTTTGTAGTGTCCAGAATTGAGCGGTCGTTGACGAAATCGATGTCTAAGCTCGCTGAAGCGTTCAAGCTAAAGACGCTCGCGCGAACCTTGGCAGTACCTGGCAAACCTGGTGCGACCAAAACGACCCTTGCGAAACCATTGTTTGTCTGGACGACGTTCGCTCCCCGAAACAGCCCTTTGTCTGTTTCGAAGACAACCGGCGTGGCGTCACGGACGAACGATCCACCCAGATCCCTGACTTCCGCCGTTACGGTTACAGTCGAATGGCCGTCAGCCACACTGATGGCCGGGAAACAAGTGAGATTGATTTGAGCTCGTTGTGCCAGGCACGTGGCCGTGCTCGAGACAACTATTGTCAGGAGCAGGGCCTTTTTGATCATGGATCTTAGTAAGAGTCCGTGGCCCAGACACGTGTCTAGGCCACGGTGTCTGTCGTTACCTTGTGACGTTTACGGGCACCATACGTCGCACCCGTTCACCGTTTGGCGTCTCTGCAAGGATTTCCACTCGGTAGACCCCGGCGGCGACGGTACGGTTCGCGTTGTCGCGCATGGTCCAGGTCACGCTGTTCTGGCCTGACTTGTCAGCTCGGCCCCGTGTGACTGTGTAGACCTCTTTGCCCTGGTTGTTAAGGACCCGTACGGTCACCATTGCGTCGGACGAGAGAGCATAGCTGATGTTGACAGGTGCGTTTGCGCCCGCGCTCCGGTTGGGCCGCGTCACCAAGACGTTGCCAATGACGGCTCTTGTCGATCCGCCGGGCTCCATGGTCAGCTTGAACTTCCGAACGCCTTCTTCATTGGCCCGGAATGTGTAGCCTGATGTTGACCGAAGGTCTGTTGATTGGTTCGTCGCAAGATCCATGAGCCGGAACCGCATGTTTCTCGGGATTGACGGCAAGTTCGGCCAAGTCACCGTGATGTCGCCGACCTGTTTGACCTTGACTTCGATGTTCCAGTCCTTTCTGGCCGCCCGCTGGGCAAAGACTTGCGAAAGTTTCGTTGACTTTCCATCCACGTCCTCTCGAATCGAGATTTCGACAGCCTGGTTCGGGGAAGTTGGAGCCTTGCGGAGAAGGAGTTGTTTGGCTTTCTTTTTGTCTGTGACGACCCCAACATAGTTGTCCGAGTCGATGTTCGAGTTGGTCCTCGCGCTCAACTGCAGTCGCCACTGGCGGTCACTCTGCACCCAATCAGCTTCAGGCGATCGTCCGCTGCCCGGAAGCCCTTCGGCAAAGACTGGCGGCCATTGAAGCCTGAGAGCCTTGGCCGTTGAGACATAGACCCAATATCCACGATGGGGTTCAAGCAGGTCGTTCTGGCCCTTTGTATAGATGTACTGGCCACCTGTCAAGCTTCCGTCTCGCTCCCAAAAAACCATGCTGGATTGCACGTAATTGTTCGCTACAGCATCGTTCCAAGTCACAGCGTCTTTGGGGTTGTCTTCTGCGACCAAGACGAGTTGGTTCAAGGGAACCGAGTATGTATAAGGGTTTCCTATCAGGTTCCAGCCCTGCTTCATTGTGACAAGCAGGCCACCCTGGGCTTGGTCTGTCGGTTGAATTGCGTTCACAAGTGCCAAGTAGCCCTTGTCAGACGTTGGCAGCACCCAGTAGCCTCGCCCTCTCTCAACTGAGATCGCTGCGATGTAACCAGATGTCTCGGCGTCCCACCGGTACGCGATGTAGTCTTCACCGGCCTTGAGCCCCAAGATTTTCTCCATCGAAGTGTCAGAGAAACTGTAGGGGATAGTAACGAGGTTTGCGCCAGTCGGCAAATTCAACTTCGGCGTCGAAGAAACTCGAACCGAAGCGTTCAGCGTCTTGGTCGGGCCCGGGTTCGGAGCAATGCTGACTGAATAGGGCAGATTGCCAAAAACTTTTCCGTCCGCAACGACCCGCCAATCTATATGGCCGATCCCGTTCGCTGAGATAAGATCGATAGTCTTCTGTTGGGACTCGCCAGCAGCCAGCTTGAGGCCAGTGGGCAAGAAGACCGTGAACTTGACGTTGTGCAAGTCCACTTCTTTGTCGATTGTCGCATACTGGTTGTCGACGTAAGCCCGGATTGTGAACGGGTTTGGCGTCAAACCGTTTTGACCTGTCGAGTTCGTTGAAATCAGGCGGGGCCCATCAAGCACTGCTGTGTACGGGTCCTCATAGTCCGAGACTCCCCACGATGATCGAATGTAGTGGACGACGTCCCTTGTGTCCCCAGATTGTACAGTGACTGGGGCAAACCTCTGGATAAACGCAGTCTCCCGCATCAGAATGTCAGCTTCCTCAAGCGGATTGGGGTTACTGTCCACATCTGTAAAGACCCGGAGTCTCATGTTGTTGTCATGAGTGAGTCCTGGAGAGGCTGTATCTCCGTAGTTGCCGATCAAACAAAGGTCAGTGCTGGTTGCGTCTGGCGTTTCACTCCCGGGCAGATTGTCGACCCTTATCCCATATGCGTCGGTCTGACCAAACTCAAACCGCATACTTGCAGGAAAATTCGGACTTGTCAGGCCATAGCGCCGTTCTGTCCTAACCGGTTTTCCGTTGCTCAATGCCGTCCAACCGATGTACCTGTCGGTCAAGATATCAAAATATTTTCTCCTCCCACTTCTCGTCGGAATTGGCGAGTGGGCCTGGGTTGCACCGATGGAGTCTGGCGTGGAAGAAAGCTGACCCGTATAGCAACCGAAAAGCATCCCAAGAGTTTGGGGGTCGGCCTTCAGGTTTCGCATCCGCCAACGCAGTCGTACGGCATCCCCCACCACCTTGGTCAAGCATTCCACGTCTACGTCGGCATCGTTCCAGGCAGTGACCGCATAGCGCTTGCTGGCCCCGACATACGCCACGCGGAGGCCGCCCTCTCCGTACAACACCGATGCTGCGTTCGTGTTGCCATCCTTAAGAATTTTTGTGTAGCAGAAGTCTCCCACAGGATCCCGTGGGGCGCCAGTCGTGAGAGCCAGGCCATCGTCAAAATTCGATTGGATCGAGCCTTCGTTTCCGACCCAAAAAGCCATTCGGCCAGAAGCTTCTAGCGTCCGGGCAGCTGGGCCATAGCACGGCCCGTTCGGCCCGCCATAATCAACGGTCCCGGACAATCCGAGCGAGACTCCGATCAACGAGTCGCCAATCCGGAAGATGCCGTAATCGTCGGAATACCAGTCGTCCCTGTCGGGATCAAGGCACTGGTTGAACCAGCCCTGGGACATGGCCAACGGTGCGCCTGCCAAAGTGACGGCCAGCGCGGCCAGAATGCGTTGTGGTGATTTCATTGCCTTATGAGTTCGCGATTTAGATTTACGTCAGGCCCGATTTTCTCGGGCCTGACA
>JAEURO010000279.1:515-745 GCA_016788345.1 Chthonomonadaceae bacterium | reverse complement strand
GGATCTGTGAGCACTCTCTTTAAATGAGGTGCGTCATAACGATGATCCTGATTCAATTGAACCACATGACATATCCCGTCTCCCCCTGATAGCTGGACAACGCATAATCGATCTCGATGAAGATTCAGTCCCATGGCTTCCGTGTCAACAGCGACCAGAGAGTCAAACTTGACTGTTTCAGGCAAATCATGGAAGTGGTGCTGAACATGCAGGTTCATTATTTCTTTTCT
>JAEURO010000279.1:0-498 GCA_016788345.1 Chthonomonadaceae bacterium | reverse complement strand
ATGATGGTGCCCAGGAGTAGACTCGAACTTCCACGAGCTTGCGCCCACTAGTACCTGAAACTAGCGCGTCTACCAATTCCGCCACCTGGGCTGGTTGCTGAACTTATGATGTACTCGCGCTGGTTATTGATGTCAAGTCGAGAATGATAGTCATCAGGAATGGATTTCTTTTATATCTTTTATATCCTTCGCTTTTCAAAATCCTTTGGGTATATTGAGCATATAATCGTATTTTGTCGCCGTATCCGGTCGGGAAAAAGCGGGAAAAAGTCTGATAAACCTGATACAAGGAACTGAGATGTCCTCGCTTCATACCTTTCTCTTTGTGGATTCAGCAGCGTTGTCGCATCATCTTTCGGGATGGAAAGTGTGTGGAGGTGCTTGTCCCTCCGCTTATGGAGAAATGTTTTTGGTGGCAACGTCAAAGTATCTGCTCGCCCTGTGCTATCCTGATTCTGAAGCGGCGTTGACTGATTTTCAAAAGTATTTTATGGCGAA
>JAEURO010000278.1 GCA_016788345.1 Chthonomonadaceae bacterium | reverse complement strand
CAAGGCGGCCGAGAAGCTGGTGGGGCTCCCGATCACGATCGAAATGACGGGCTTCCAGCTCGGGCGGACCGGCGCCAAGCTCGACGGCACCGCCACCGGCCGGAACCCGACCGACGCGCAGGGCAAGGCCATCAAGGTGGCCGCCACGACGCTGGTGGTCGAGTTCGTCACCGCCGCCGGGACCGTGGTCGAGAGCAAGGAACTGCAGATCCCGCTGCTCCAGCCGGGCGCGAGCCACAGCTTCAGCGTCGAAATGAAGGGCGCCGACATCGCCGGCTGGCGGTACCGGCAGAAGTAGTTCACGGGGGCGCGCCCCGGCCATGCGCCGGGGCCGCCTCTTGCCTGGCTTCGGGGGTGGAACCATCTTTCTGCCCTCGAAAATCCCGCGGGCGTAGCTCAGTTGGTAGAGCGTCAGCTTCCCAAGCTGAATGTCGCCGGTTCGAGCCCGGTCGCCCGCTCTGATAACAAGTGGTTGCCGGACAACGACATGGCCTCCCCAGCTCGGGAGGCCTCGTCGCAGGTCGGGTCTGGAAGCGGGCAATCCGTGCGCAATCGGATAGCTCGAGAGGTGGAGGGCCCCAGGAATGAGCGAACAGGACGACTATCGAGGCGACTCGTTTACCGATGGAACCACGATTCGGCGGCCGATGCTCGCGTCCAACGAGCCCGCCGAACCCTACATCTACGTCCGGGCTGTAATCGGCCGCGACCTCGATCGGCCGTGGATTCACGACCTTGAGCGATTG
>JAEURO010000277.1 GCA_016788345.1 Chthonomonadaceae bacterium | reverse complement strand
CCACGTCAATACCATCACGGTAGATCACGACGGTTCATCCCCACGTGTGTGGGGCGGTTTTGGCAAATATCGAATTAACGTCCGCAGTGACCGGTTCATCCCCACGTGTGTGGGGCGGTTAATTTTGTCGGCCAAGATGGATCGAATCCGATCGGTTCATCCCCACGTGTGTGGGGCGGTTCGCTGCGCTGGGATGGTGATTGGCTTCAGTGCCGGTTCATCCCCACGTGTGTGGGGCGGTTACAGCGTTGCCAGCGATTGTGGATGTATGATCCGGTTCATCCCCACGTGTGTGGGGCGGTTCCGCGCTCAATGTGTTTTTGAAGCTCTGGATCCGGTTCATCCCCACGTGTGTGGGGCGGTTCTGTTGAATCGAATTTGGTCGTCGCCTGGCGGCGGTTCATCCCCACGTGTGTGGGGCGGTTGAACTGCGCCTTGAACCACAGCCCGTACTCATCGGTTCATCCCCACGTGTGTGGGGCGGTTTCGGTTCTTGTTGACGCCCTGCGCTTCCAATGCGGTTCATCCCCACGTGTGTGGGGCGGTTGGCACCAGCGAACGTAAGTGGGGGCTCGAGTTCGGTTCATCCCCACGTGTGTGGGGCGGTTACGTTGGTCGCGCTCCAAGACGCCGTGATTTTCGGTTCATCCCCACGTGTGTGGGGCGGTTACCCCCGCGAAGGAGTACACCGCTAAATCGGTCGGTTCATCCCCACGTGTGTGGGGCGGTTGTCCCAGAAACAACAACTGT
>JAEURO010000276.1:291-767 GCA_016788345.1 Chthonomonadaceae bacterium | reverse complement strand
CCGAGAGATACGGGAACCCGGGCTGAAATCCGAGCGCCACCACCGTGAGATCCACCGCGAACAGTGACGCTGCATGCTCGTGCGGATCGAGCCCCAGTTCCAAGCAGACCGGAATCTCGTGACGCCGCCCGGCGCCGGCCAGGGGTTCCACGCCGGAGAACAAAGTCAAGGGAGATTCGGCGGTCCCTCGCACGCCGATGGACGAAAACGCGGGTGTGAATTCCAGATCGGGAAACTTTTCCTGCATGGCCAACGCCAGAAACGCGGAACTTTGTGAACCTAAGCCATCCACAATCCAGCTATCCAAGCCCATTTGGCGCGCGCGCATACGGCGTTCAGATTACCGGAGCCCCTTGCAAACGGTCGGCTTTTGTGGAATACTTCCAACTCACGCGGGGGTGTAGCTCAGTGGTTAGAGCGCCGGCCTGTCACGCCGGAGGCCGCGGGTTCAAGTCCCGTCATCCTCGCCATAGTGT
>JAEURO010000276.1:0-281 GCA_016788345.1 Chthonomonadaceae bacterium | reverse complement strand
CTCTTTCTCCGTTCCGGAGACATGGGTGGCACCCTAGGCAGTTATCTGCTCCGGAGTCATTGCGCGGGGCCGGGTGACTAGTCCGCATGTCCAGTAACTTTGCTGGGGGCTCGACGCGCGAATTTCAATATACTTGGTTTCAACATGAAAGAAGTCTTCGCTTTCTTCATACTCGCAGCCGCGGTCGGAGCGCAGGCGAACCTGCTGACCAACGGTGACTTTGAGCTCGGCAACACCGGCTTCTCCTCGGACTACGTGCACAGCCCGCTGGATTACACGCC
>JAEURO010000275.1 GCA_016788345.1 Chthonomonadaceae bacterium | reverse complement strand
ATAATATAGTTATAGTAAGTGTTTTAGACCTACATCTATATTGAAACCTTTATATATTTTCATCAATTAAATTATTTAATTTAAATGATGTTTTTTTTTTAATTAAGTGAAACAACATTTTTTTTTATAGATTTAATAGAGTTTTATTAAGTTTTATTTTATACAAATTAGAACTTTGTACGTTATTTTTTCATGGAACAACTGGCGTACCACAGACTAATCTTATAATGATTAATTCTACCACCATTTTAAATAATTTTTTTTTTTTATTAATAAATACTATACCTTACCATCAGAATGTATTTATTAAATAAAAAATTATTTATTTTTAAAATTTTATTTTCATCTTTTTATATTGTTTTTTTTTTAACATTAATATATCGATTTTTTTAATAATATTATTTCGAACCGAACCGAACCGAACCGAACCGAACCACTCCCCATATTTATAGGAAAAGCCTAGGGGTTAAGAAGAATAAAATTGCCTTTTTATAATAATTTAAATAATATTATTTATCCAATTACGCCAGGGGTATATTACCCAACCACAAACAATATAAAGAAGAATCCAATAAAATTTTTTAATCCGTACTTCTTTTCATAAATATTATTTTATTATAATTATTTAAATAATATTTTTTAACCCTTACCTTATCTGAGAAAGAGTATAAAGGTTTACAGGGTTATTTAACATTGTAAATGAGAAAAGATAACTCTTTTAGGGTAAGCAGTTGACATCAACAAAGTACTAATTTTAAATAAATTTAATAAACTAGTTACCGATAAGTCACAATCAAACAACAGATAGTG
>JAEURO010000274.1 GCA_016788345.1 Chthonomonadaceae bacterium | reverse complement strand
CCATCATGGGGGTCGAGCGACCGCCCTTCATGGCTTCCAGGTCCTTCTTCATGGCTTCGACGTCAACGCCGAGCGATGCGAGTTCCTTTTCGAAGGTGCCAGCCATCTTCTTCATGGCGGCGATATCGTCGCCCCAGCTCTTCATTGCAGCAAGCTGCTTTTGAAGGTCGCTGAGTTGAGCCTTCAGATCGCCATCGCTACCGGTGCCGACCATCTTCTTCATTTCTTCGATTTGATCAGCCAGACCGCTGTTCATCGACATCAGCTTCTTGTACGCAGCGTTGAGAGCAACGGCGAACTCGTAGCGAGTCATGAAGCGGCTGCCGCGAACGCGGCCATCCGGGTAACCAACGAGAATGCCTTCTCGCTTCAGGTTTTCAACGGCTTCAAAAGCCCAGTGATTTTCCGGAACATCCGGGAAGTTGTCTTGAGCCAGGGCCGGAACGACGGTCATCGCGCCAACCACAGCAAGAAGAGCAACCTTGAACATGTTCTTCATTGTGTTTTTTTCTCCAATGGGATCCGGGATCTTGGGATCGCGGGGTGAACATGTCCGATTGCTTGTCCTCACAACTTCCTTAAGTTTCCTATGAGGTCTCCCAATCATCGTGTTCGGGCGCGTTCCTTCGCTCCTAGATCGAAACCGGCATGGAGTCCGGTTCCATCTACAATTATACGGAACGAACCCGGCACTTTCAAGGGGCCCAGCAATTTTCTTAGGAAATTTTAATCAAACCCTTAGTTTTCGCCGCCATATTGCCGATCATTGGGGCCCAACGCGCCCAAGGTGGGCTCAGATTGTTCGGCCAGGTACC
>JAEURO010000273.1 GCA_016788345.1 Chthonomonadaceae bacterium | reverse complement strand
TCCGGCAACAATTGGCCCAATTTTTCAGCGAGTTCCGCTTCGGATTTGGCACAAATTTCTGCGTGGATATCTGCAACGATTCGGGTGAATTGCCCTACTAGTGCAGGGTCGAAATGCTGTCCGGAGTGTTTTAGAAGAATTGAGACGGCGTCTTCGACTGGCATTGGCACCTTGTAGGGGCGGTGCGAGGTCAGCGCATCGAAGACGTCGACGATGGCGAAAATTCTTGCCGTAAGTGGAATTGCCTCGCCGCACAGCCCCAGAGGGTAGCCGCTGCCATCGTATTTCTCATGATGTTTTCCAATGATATCGCGAGCAATGAGCAGCCAGTGGGAAGGCGCCACGATGTCTAATCCTAGTTCAACATGCTTCCGCATGGCTGCGAATTCAGTTTCGCTCAGGCGGCCTGGTTTGAGCAGAATGGCGTCCGGGATGCCAATTTTTCCGACATCGTGCAGAAAGGCGCCGAGAATTAGGCTACGCATCTCCGCCATCGGCAGGTTAACTGCTTCGGCCAGTCGGATGGCGTATAGGGTGACGCGATAGTTGTGTTCACCGGTGTCCGAGTCACGTTTCGCAATGGCTGTTCCAAGAACAGAAGCAATTTCCAGGTTGCCGCGCAGAATATCCTTCGAAGCCTTGAGCAGGGAGCGGTAGAGCAGCAGAACGATGGGGTAGACGGCGATCACGGTAGCCAGGCTGGCAAACAGGATAAAAGCCAGCATGCGCCAGATTTTTTCTTGCTGTTGGTCTTGGGTTTGCTGATCAAGCAGGAATGCCCCCTCAAAATACAATGGGCTAGGCGACTCGGGCGTAGAGAGCGTAACGAGGATA
>JAEURO010000272.1 GCA_016788345.1 Chthonomonadaceae bacterium | reverse complement strand
TTCTTCCCAACTTTATACTGTCGGTGATGTTTGCGCTGTAGTCTGCCACGCTCCCTTCACGGGAGTCCTCATCGATCAAAACAACTTTGCCAGCTTTCGGGTAGAAGCCGTAAGCTAAGAACTTTGGATTATGCTGAACGATGCCGCGCTTATCGTCGGCGGCTACTTGCTTAGACCCACAGCCATGTGCAGCTAGACACGCAACGATGATGAGTAACGGATACGCGGGTTGCTTCACAACAACTTCCCAACCTTCGAAACCTTGTCATAGTTCCCGGTTTCGATGGTTCAATGTAGGCGAAAAAAGCGAAATGGAGGAGAGGGTGGGATTCGAACCCACGGTGCCTTGCGACACACCGCATTTCGAGTGCGGCGCACTAGACCACTATGCGACCTCTCCGATCCGAAGGAAGATTATAGCCCGATCCGGAGAAATTTTCAGGGTGCTAGCCGCCCAATTGCCCGGTTACCTCGTCCGGAGTCAGCGGACCGGCCACCCCATCCGGGCTCACCACGTACACGCCGTCGGCCTTCAGGCTCCATCCCTCGGTGAGTTGACCCACCAGCGGCGCCACAAACCGATGAGGAATCCGGCGCGCCAACGTGGTCGCCTCGTCCACCGCCAGCGGCCCTTTCACCAGCACGACGCTGCCTTTGAGCACGCGCCACGCCGAGCAGAAATAGCCGGCCGCGTTCCAACCGACCCTTGTGGCGGGTTGCGAAAACACACGCACCGAGGTTTCGGCGAACGCCGCGAGTTTCTCGCCCACGGCCGGACCCAGGTCGTCAATCTTTATCGCGCGCAGAATCTTGCCGTAGTTGTTGGCTAGCCGAATC
>JAEURO010000271.1 GCA_016788345.1 Chthonomonadaceae bacterium | reverse complement strand
AACCGCTGATATAGATGTTGGTACCATCGGAAGCCACGCCGCTAGCGACTGAACCGTGGCTGGCTACGCCGCCGTCAAAGTTGGACGAGAGTTCGATGCGTCGAAGTTGCCGGAACTGCGGTGCATCCGGAGCTGCGCTGGCGACGATGCCAGCGCCAAGAAGGGCGATGAGCCCAATTGCGCGTAATTTCATGATCTCCTTTTCCCTGCCTGCCGCACTCAACATGCGGAACAGATGCAAGACCGGCAAAAACCGATATCTTAGTATTGCACAGTGTTTTTGAATCCCGAGGGAAATCACGTAGATTTACGGGGATATGGTCGGGGCAGCGGGATTTGAACCCACGACCTCTTGCCCCCCAGGCAAGCGCGCTACCAAACTGCGCCATGCCCCGACGCCCCCACAGGATACCTACTTTCGGCCCGACCGCATCATCGCCTCGACATCCTTGATGGTCCGCGGAGCTTCGGCGCTCAGGTTCACCGGCCCCTTGGCGGTCACCAAAATGTCGTCTTCAATGCGCACGCCAATGTTCCACCACTTCGGATCGCAGGGGCTGCCCTCGCTGATATAGATGCCCGGCTCGACGGTGAGCACCGCACCGGGCCGCAGCGTCGAATCCGTCGGCATCGCGTCGTGGACATCCAGGCCAAGGCTGTGGCTGGTGCCGTGCATAAAGTAGCGACCCAGCTCGTTAGGGGCTTTGATCACACCCAGTTTCACGAGCCCCGCCGCCATCACGTCGCTGGCCGCGCGGTGGCCCGCACCGAAAGCCGCGCCATCAACGCAGGCCTTGATGCCCGCTTCTTGAGCATCCAAAACCAGCTGATAAATCTGCCGCTGCGGCTCGGTGAA
>JAEURO010000270.1:345-875 GCA_016788345.1 Chthonomonadaceae bacterium | reverse complement strand
GAACCGACCGAGATGCAGTACCCGGTGGTGCAACTCGCCGCGCCGCTGTTGCCCGCCGACAAGGCGCGGTACCTCATGGGCGTGGGCCATCCCCAGGATATTTTGCATGCGGTGTCGTGCGGGGTGGACATGTTCGACTGCGTGTTGCCCACGCGCATGGCGCGGCACCAGTGCCTTTACACTCTGCGGGGGCGCGTGAACGCGGCCGGGGCGCGCTGGGCGGAGCACTTTGGCCCGCACGATCCGGACTCCGTGTTTCCCAGCACCGAGCGATATTCGGCGGCGTACCTCCGCCACCTGTTCAAGGCCAACGAGCCGTTTGCCGCGCGGCTGGCAACCTTGCACAATCTGGCGTTTTACGCCCGGCTGATGCAGGAGATTCGGACCGCAATTGACGAGGAATCGTGGCCGGCGCTGCGCGACCGCTACGCCCACGTCGGGGATTAATTCGGGTACTATCCTTGCTCGGAACGCGCTCGTAGCTCAGTGGATAGAGCATCAGCTTGCGGAGCTGAGGGTCGGAGGTTCGA
>JAEURO010000270.1:0-335 GCA_016788345.1 Chthonomonadaceae bacterium | reverse complement strand
CTCCAAACAATTTGTTCCGGAGACATGGGTGACACCTTGTCCTGGCAAACCATCCGCAACTACCGGGCTAGGTGGCTCGTCTGTAAAGGCATATGCTGCGTCAATTTGCCCTATTCCTGCTCCTGATCCTGGCGTTGGTTGCGCCGGCCCAGACGAAGGAGCGGATTATCGCGCCGGGCGACACGGTTCGCCTGACCTGCGAGGAGGAGCCAAGCCTCAACGGCCCCTACAAGATCACCCGCGACGGGCTGATTGTCATGAAGTTCATCGGCGCGGTGAAGGTCAGCGGATTGACCACCGCCGAATCGGGCCTTAAGATCCGCGACCAATTGCTC
>JAEURO010000026.1 GCA_016788345.1 Chthonomonadaceae bacterium | reverse complement strand
ATGGCTGACCGATTGTCGGATCTTTCTTACCATGGATATTCTGGACCCACAATCGGGCTTCGATCCCGGTGGCTCGTAATCGCCAGGGCATCGTGGAGGTCGGTCTTTAAGAAGAAGGGCTTCTGGGTCTTGACAGTCTTTGGTTCCTGGTACTACCTGGCCCTCATATCGTTTCTCTATGTGCTCGAGCAAATGGGTGCAGCCCAAAAGGCGACCCAAATCACCTCGCAAATCTTGGACAGGATGGTTTGGAAAGATCAGTTTCTCAGCGGGCTGACCTATAGTCAGCTCGTTTATATGGCGATTGGCTTGCTGGTGGGTGCTGGAGCGGTCGCGAACGACAATGGCTCAAACGCGCTGCTTGTCTATTTGAGTAAGCCGTGTCGAAAAATCGACTACCTGGTAGGGAAGTGGGCTGGGATTTTCTTACCCATCTTAGTTGGAGTGGGTTTGCCCGTCGTCTTTTTCTATCTGTACGGGCTCCTCAATTATCGTGACTACGGATTCTTGTCTCAGGATCCATGGATGGGGGCCAAGCTCGCAGGATGGATCCTGACCGTGGCCGTGTTCCAATCGTCCGTTTTCTTGGGAGTCAGTTCGCTGTTCAGACAGGGGCGAACCGCTGGTGCAGCCTTCAGCGCAGGTTATTTTCTCCTTAGCTTCTTCTCGTTTTTGATGTTCGCCGCTTGGGCCGTGGGATCTGGAGGACTTCGGCACCGCAAAGGAAACCCCGCCCTTGTCGACACTGCAGAGCGGCTCTACCACTTGACATATGACGGCTTGCAGACCGGGTTAGCGAAAAATCTTCTGGGAACTGACGGGTCTGCTCCGTTTGCTTCTGGAGGAAACATGCCTCAAATGCACGCTCCACCGCTCCAGGTCATCGTCGTTCCTATTGCGGTAATCGCATGTTTGGCTTTGTTGGTCGCATGGAAAAAAGTCAAAGCCGTCGAGGTGGTCAAATGATCAATGTGGTCGGCGCGAGTCGCTGGTACGGACAAGTGATAGGGGTCAATGACGTGACCTGCGAAATTGGGCCAGGAGTGACCGCTCTGTTGGGACAGAACGGAGCTGGCAAGAGCACGCTCATGCGGCTGATGACCGGCCAAATGCGCCCGACGACCGGCTCTGTCAGGGTTTTTGGCCAGGATCCGTTTGCGAACCCTGCGGTCTTTCGCAGGTTGGGCTTTTGCCCGGACACGGATGCGTGTCCGCCGTACCTATCGGGCAGGGAGTTCGTGTACCGGGCCGCCCGACTGTCTGGGTACAGCCACAGCGAGTCGATCTCGAAATCAGAGCAGGCCCTGCAGACTGTGGGGATGGAGAACCGGGCCCACCAGAGGTCTCAAGCATATAGCAAAGGTATGAGACAGCGTATCAACTTGGCCCAAGCGATCGTCCACGACCCCGACGTCCTCTTGCTGGACGAGCCTCTCAATGGCCTCGACCCGGTAGGCAGGCGGCAGTTCATGGATGTCCTCGCTAAACTCTCCGAGCAGGGAAAAAGCATCGTGGTTTCAAGCCATGTGCTCTTTGAAGTCGAGCAGATGACGCGTTCACTTCTGCTTCTCCACCATGGCCGTTTGCTCGCAACAGGAGAACTTGCCGACATTCGGTCGCTCATTGACAAGCACCCCCACCGCATCCAGATTTCCACATCGAACCCAAGGCAACTTGCTGCGCATGTCGTGTGTTTGCCCTATGTGGTCTCGGTCGAAGTGGGGCAGACGGTTGAGGTGCAGACCCGCGAACCAAACCGGTTTTATGACGAATTGCCCCGTTTGGTTCTGGAGGAAGGACTTGACGTCACTGGAGTCGTGAGTCCAGACGCCAATATGGAAGCTGTATTTAGCTATTTGGTGGCCGAATGATCGGATACGTCTTTAATGTGTCCCTGAAAGACCTTTTGAGGCCCCAGCGTTCCATCGCATGGCTTGCCGTTGCAGGTGCGGTTTTTGCGGCCGCAAAGGTTTGGTCTATCCTTGCTGCAGATCTGGAGCCAGCCGATTCGTTTGACAGAGTCCAGCAAGCGGTGGTGTTGAGGGTGGTCGCGCTGTGCGCAGCTGTGTTCAGCACTCTCGCCCTGTCGAGCGAAGTGGAGCAGGGGACTGTCACCTTCTGGGTCACAAGGCCTTTGTCCAGGTTCCAACTTCTCTTGGGCAAGTGGATGGCCACGACAGTTGCCAGTCTAACCGTGACTCTAGCATCGTATTTTTCTGCAGCGGTCGCAGTCTTGGGTGTAGGTGCTTTCACCAACCCAAAAGTGGGTCCGGACCTGTTCGCCTTGGTGCTCGGCGTCTCTGCCTACACAAGCTTCTTTGTCCTGGCAAGCCTCTATGTCAAGAAGCCTTTGCTCGTCACTCTCTTGTTCGCATTTGGTTGGGAAACATTCGTGCCTAACATGCCCGGGGACATGTTCTATTTGTCGATCCTCACTTACCTGCGTTCGGCAGGGCCGCACACGATCGTTGCAGGTGGGCCGTCAATTGGCGATGTCATCACGGGGGCTTTAGCACCCAAAACGGTCGATCCTGGCCAAGCTGTTTGGATGCTTTCAATCATGTCAATTGTGTTCCTTGGCTTAGCGGCCAGAAAGTTCCGCAATCTTGATTTCTTACCTGGCCAAAACTCGTCATGATCTTCGCCCTCCTGACTATTCCTTCGACTTTTTCTTTGGATATCGCTTCTTTCGCCACCTTTGAAACTCTTGTTCCGAGGACTGACCATGTGCAAAGAGCGACACAAAATGGATAGCCACCGCAATGCCCCATCCGAAAATGGCCCAATATGACCACCCGACACTACCGTCGCGGAAGTCGATCCAGAACAAGAAGGCATTGATGACGGCATAAGTGCCGAAATGGGTCAGAAAGTCCCCAAATCTCAGTTTTCTATAAAGCTTTCTGTCATTCCATTCGCTCTCGACAGAATGCTTGTCCGCCATTTGACGGGCCCAAGTTGCTTCTGCCCGGGCTAGCTCGTCATCTGAGATTCCGAGCTCCCTAGCCGAATTCGTCAGTCTGTCTCGAAGGCTCGCCCCTTCTAAGTTTGAGCCCCGAACCGCCAGTCGCAGGATTTCCTCGACATCTTCGTCACTCTTCAGTGGTTCGTACCCATCTGCCATCGCTAGGGACATTATTCACCCTACGGCCCGGCGCTTTCCAGGTTGCAGAGGTAAAAGGGGGCAGTGGGTTCGATAGGCAGAGTCGGGATTGTCGGGGCCGGCTTGGCGGGCCTTGCCGCAGCAAGAACCCTTGTTGCGGCAGGCAGGGACGTCGTTGTCTTTGACAGAGAAGCGGTTCCTGGGGGCCGGCTCACTTCGCTGAGCCTTGGCGAATTTACGTTCGACCCAGGTGCGACAAGCATTGCTCCGTTTGACGCAGCTCTGGGCAGAGTCATACAAAACGAGCTGGACACGACTGACCTTGTGGTCATTGACAAGCCGGTCTACCTGCACGATGGATTTCGAACCTCGCCTAGAGGCGTGACCGCGTCCTCAGTCAAGAGGTTTGTTTATAGTCACGGAATCCGCCGCCTTCCCTCCTTGCTTTCGTCCGGGCTCGATTTACGTTTGGGTTGCCGGATCGACTCTTTTGAAAGCCATTCGGACGACAGCTATTCATTGGAAGGCGAATCGTTCGATGCGATAGTCATAGCGATACCCAGTCCGATCGCAATGGATCTGCTTTTCAAGTCTGGAGACCCGCGTAGGCTCTCCAACGTAAAGTTTCGGACCTGCTTGAGTCTGTGCCTGGGATTTGAGACTCCCTTGGAACCCCCGTATCACGCCCTCGTTGGCCCCGACCAGACCCATCCCTTGTCGTGGCTGAGCGTCGAGTCCGCGAAGTGCCCTGGCCGTGCCCCGGATGGCCAAACCGCGCTTGTCGCACAAATGAGTGCTGAATACAGCCTCCGCCGTTTCGATTTGGACGATGACTTGATAATCGAAGAAACTTTGATCGATGTTAGCCGTCTTTTGGGAAAGGGCTTTAGCGTTCCCGTGGTGTCCAAAGTCGTTCGATTTCAATATAGCCACCCAGAGACGACAGCTACGTTCGAGTCGGTCAACAGTCCGCTCAGCCGTGTTGTCATCGCTGGTGACGGCCTGATGGCAGGCAGGACCGAACTCGCCTACGAAACTGGGACACGGGCCGCCCATCTATTGCTTGACCAATCATGAAAACATTCGCGATAGTCGTCGCTGCGGCCTTGGTGCGGGCCAGCCTTGCCGGTGAGACGCAGTTGTCAGTCAAGGGGCCAGACGGATTGACTGGAACAGCCAAACTTTCGACCAAGCTTCTTGAAGATGGATCGCGCTATGTAAGTCTCAGCCTTAGACTTAGCTACAACGGCAACCTTGAGACGGATGTGCTAGAAGAATCGACTTATGATAGCAAAGGCCGACCAGTCCGTATGCTGCAAACGACACATGCGTCCGGCAAAAAAACTTCGACCTCTGTGAACTTTACTGAAGAGGGTGCACAGGTAGTGACAAACAAGTCGGGAACGATGAAGACTAACTTGGTTGTCTTTCCGGAAGGGACAACTGCGAACCCGACTGTTTTTTGGTTTTGTCGGGACAAACCTGAGAAGGGAAGGTCAGTTGAATACTATTTGTTCCGATTGAGCGAGAGTAGCTGGAGCAAAGCCAAGAGCCGATACGATGGTGACGAGGACATTGTTGTTTCCGGAAGGAAAGTGACGGCACACGTCGTTCGAATTGGTGAAGTCACGTCTTGGCTTGACGACAAGGGCGACCCCTATCGAATCGAGCTCCAGGGCTTGACACTTGAGCGGACGAATTAGCGTTGGCCGGGTCGCTTGACAATCAGCGTCACATTGTGGCCGCCAAACCCAAAGCTGTTCGACATCGCATAGTCAATTTTCACCTTTCGTGCAGCATTTGGCACGTAATCGAGATCACATTCTGGATCTGATTCAAATTGATTGATTGTCGGCGGAACGATGCCTTCGCGGATCGAGAGCATGCAAATAAGGGCTTCAATCGCACCTGCCGCTCCCAAGGTATGGCCGATCATGGACTTCGTGCTACTCACTGGAATCTTGTACGCCGTATCTCCAAATGCTCGCTTGATGGCAAGGGTCTCGGTTTTGTCGTTAAGTTGAGTCGACGTGCCGTGAGCATTTATGTATCCGATCGACCCGGGCTCGACCCCGGCCCTCATGAGCGCCATCTTCATAGACCGGACCGCTCCGTCGCCTTCGGGGTCTGGCGCAGTGATATGGTGGGCGTCACCGCTCATGCCGTAGCCCACAATTTCGGCCAGGACGTTTGCGCCCCTTCGAGTCGCGTGTTCCATGTCCTCTAGCACAAGGACCGCGGCCCCCTCTGCAATGACGAACCCATCTCGGTGCAAATCGAAGGGTCGACTTGCGTGAGCGGGGTTGTCGTTGTTTGTAGTCATCGCTCTGGCAGCACAGAACCCCGACATGCCGATTTCATTGATGGGTGCCTCTGTCCCACCGCAGACCATTGCCGTCGCATCGCCCCTCTTAACGATGTGATAGGCGGTCCCGATAGCGTCGGCGCCAGTCGAGCACGCTGAAACGACGCAAGTGTTCGGGCCCCTGAGCCGCTCTTGGATCGATACATAGCCACTTGCCATGTCTGGGATCATGTAGGGAACCAGAAAAGGCGAGACTTTGCCCGGGCCGCCTTCATGCAACTTTTTAGTTTGGTCGCTCATCAGTGTGAGGCCTCCAATGCCGCTACCGATTAAGACGCCTGTATCGTCCCGCAATTCATGGTCGTCAGGAAAGCATGCGTCGTTCAACGCCATCCTACTGGCGGCTACCGCAAAGGCAATGAACCGGTCAACTCGCCTGGCCTCCTTTTTGTCGAGCCAATCTTCGGGTTGGAAGTCTTTGACCTCGGCCGCGATGCGCGTCGGAAAGTCGGACACATCGAGAAGACTGACTGGGCCGACCCCGTTTGTCCCTGCACACAGGTTCGCCCAGAACTTATCTATTCCAGTGCCAATGGGAGTGACGGCGCCTGCACCTGTCACTACGACCCTGCCGGACGGCTGGGGATTGGGCATGGCTGTCTTAGGACTTCTTTTCGATGTACGTTACGGTGTCTCCAACTGTCGAGAGACTGTTGACGTCATCGTCAGGAATGTCGATCCCAAATTCTTCTTCGAGGGCCATGACGAGTTCAACGACGTCGAGCGAATCTGCGCCAAGGTCGTCTATGAACCTCGATTCAGGCTTGACCTCGGATTCGGTGACTCCCAGTTCTTCGCAAGTGACTTTCGTGACTCGTTCTAGTATCGTCGCAGACATGTGTTTGTTTCCACCACAGCCCAGTGGCATTGCCAGGACTGGTTCACCAGATAATACTCTTTTGTTTCCATTTGCAACTCCGCTTGGTTAGCCGCTTGAGGTCACAAGTAGGACCTTGGGTTCACAGGACGCCCATTGACACGGACTTCAAAGTGCAAATGGGGTCCCGTGGAATAGCCTGTCGATCCAACTGCGGCGATAGGAGTCCCTGCGGATACTTTTTGTCCGGATTTTGCGAACACTCGCGAGCAGTGGCCATAGAGCGTGGAGACCCCTCCTCCATGGTCGATGATGACGGTGTTGCCATAGCCACCTCGCCAGCCAGTGCTGATCACGACCCCTGGTCCAGCGGCACGGATCCTAGTCCCATAAGGCGCGGCTATGTCTTGTCCCGTATGCATTTTTCTGACTCCGCTGATCGGGTGCACGCGGTAACCATAGCCACTTGAAAACCTGCCGCTGACCGGAAGCATGAATCGGCCGCGATATGGAGTGAGCCTACCGGAGTTGGCGACCTGGAAAGCACGGATTTGAGCCTCGATTCGGGAGCTTTCTCGCTCCATGGCTTCCAGTTCTTCCTCCAAGTCCTCGCGCTTTGACTTCAATTGGCTCAAAGTCTTTTGCTTTTGTGACTTCGCGCCGGCCAAATCCTGTTCTTGCATCTGGAGGCGGGCACGGAGTTGCGCAATGTCGCTGACGACTTGATCCTGCTTCCTCTTCTTGTCGCGGACCTCGTCCCGAAGCGTTTTCAGCGTGTCGAAGAGGTTCTTATCGTGTTTGGCGATGCGCTCAAGAAGACTCTTGCGCGAGGCAAACTCGGCTACATTTTTCGACCCCATGAGAACCGAAAGGACGGTGGAACTCCTAGACGTGTATATGCTCCTGATCCGTCGAGCGGCGAGACGTTGTTTCGCGAGCAATCGCTTGTGGGCTTCGGCTAAGGCAGCGTCCAACACCGCTTGCCTAGCCTTAGCCCGGCTCAGTTGTGACTTTGTTGATGAAATCTTTGTTTCGACCGACCTGATCTGTCCGTCGAGCCGCTCGACGTCAGCAGCTGTGTACCAAACTTGTACCTTGACTTGGTGAAGCTTTGTCTTGACCGCTTTCTTTTTCTGTTGAACCGTGCTAAGTTTTGCCTTGAGCTGCTTGGTCTTCGACGGCTTGGTAGTCGGCTTCTTTGTTTGCCCCATGATTGGGCTGGCGACAAAGACAACCAAGGAGGCCATCACAATTACTGTCGCTTTTGTCATGTCGCCAAAGACCTTTTGACCTGAAGCGGTTCGCGTACGGCGATTAAAGAGCAAACAAATCCATAAAGCGCCCCAGCACCGACAAGCACAGTGAACGCTAAGGAGAACGGAAATACTCCGGGTCGACCTAACGCTGACAGCCCCTTGATAACTGCCTCTTGAACGACGTTGTGGGCTCCCCATAGGATGAGGGTTGCCAATGCGCCCCCGATTGCGCCTTGAACGATCCCTTCTAACAACATCGGGGCCCACACCATGAACCTCGTCGCCCCGACCAATTGCATGATCCGGATTTCTCGTCTTCTGGCGACGACGCTCATCCTTATGCTGTTGTAAATGAGGATTCCGCTCGTAGCAAGCATGATTGCGCCCAAAGCCATCCCGAGCCACTGAAGGACTTTGACCGTGTCCATCAAGAAATTCTTCTCATCTGCTGGATATTTGACTCCTCTAGGCTCGACTCCTTTTATCCTGCCTACCTGGTCGGCGACAATGTCGAAATCCTTGAGTTCGGTCACACGGACGACATAGGCGTTCGGAAGCGGGTTGTCGATCTGCAAGCCCTCAACGTCGATATCGGGGTTTTCTTTTAGAAGCTGTTTAAGGCCCTCGGAGCGTGGGACAAATGTAGCGGACTTGACTCCAGGGATAGCCAAGATTTGGCCCTGGAGCAGGCTGGCATCTCGGTCGGGCAAGGTGTCGAGCAGCAAGACTTTCATCTCAGCCCGCTGTCCAAGACCGACGACGACATTGCGAAAGCTGAAGAACGCCAGGCCCAGTCCACCTAGAATGAATATGGCCATGCACACTGTGGTCACCGCGGCGAACGTCATCCACGTGTTTCGGCGGAGGGCACTGAATGACTCCCCAATCAAGAATTCAATCCTATCAAGCATCGCTAGAGCCTCCCGCGGGGATCGGCCCAAAGAGACCAAGGGCGTCTTGCCCATTGGTTTGGGGTTGGTACTTGGAGGACAAGATTTCCCCGTCTAGCGAGGGCTGGCCGTCAGGGTGGTCCAAGGTGTTTGTGACAATCCGCCCTTCATCGAGTAGCACGACTCGATGGCCAAATTTTTCAACAATCGGCATGTCATGCGTGGCGACGACGACGGTCGTACCGCGAAGGTTGAGTTGCTGGAGAAGCTCGATGACTTCGACACTGTGCTGAGGATCCAGGTTTCCAGTCGGCTCGTCTGCCAGGAGGAGCGGCGGATTGTTGATCAACGCCCTTCCGATGGCGACCCTTTGTTGTTCGCCTCCGCTCAGCTCACGTGGGAACGCGTCGGCTCTTTGCAGCATGTTGACTCGCTCTAGAATGTCTGGCACGAGCTTGCGGACTTCGCGGCGGGTTCGTCCACACGCACGCATTGCATACCCAAGGTTCTCCCAAACGCGTTTGTTTGGCAGGAGTCCAAAGTCCTGAGGCACGATCCCCATCTGGCGCCTCAAGTGGGCCACGTCCTTGACCGGAAGGTGAGTCAGTTCCCGTCCTTCCAGGCATACGCTGCCTGAAGTGTGCCAAACCTCCCGGGACAAGCACTTGAGAACTGTCGATTTACCGGAACCTGTCCTTCCGCACAAGAAAACGAACTCGCCCTTGTCTATGTTGAGAGTGACTCCCCTGAGGCCCTGAACAAAGTCGCTATAGGCCACTTCAACGTTTGCAAATGCGATGTAGGGGGCACCGGCAGATGTGTTCTGCTGCCGCATCACCTAGATGATACCCGTCGATAATGAGTGCAGGTTCCAGTAACTTCGTCAGATTATTCGGCCGCCCCACCCCGGAAAGTGTCCGGCCATTCGTTGTCCCCTTTGCCTTCGCTGAAAAGCCATGTCTTGTTAAAGGCGATTTTCTCGTCGGCCTTGTCCCTAGTTTTTTCCAAGGATGCTAAGTATACAGAGTGTTTGCCAAATTTTTGGTTGACAGTGTCCACCGCACGGCTGAGCTGCGCCCTCGTCACTGTGTCCTCGAACAGGCTTGGAGTGACTTGGTCGCCTTCCAACAGTCCCGTGAACACAACTCCAACGGACAGTGGGCCTTCAAAATTTCGCGACTCCCAAGCTTCGAGCAGTCGCTCCGTAACCGTGACCGAGTCCTGTGTCGGTGGCACTGACATGTGGACGTGCCATGGTGTTCGGCCATTGACACTGATACCCATGCCGGACGCCCAAAGGTTCTTCGACCTAAGCCGCGCCGCAGCTTTGTGTGCGAGGCGCAAAAGCACGTCCCGGCATCCTGCGTCCGTCCTGATGTTTGGTGGCAAAACGTGGGAGTGCGACAAGGTTTTTCCTTCCTCAATGTCAAGGTCGACGTCGTAGCCTCGTAACAGTCGCCACCACCTTTCACCGTGGTAGCCGCCGAAAGCGACCTTTAGTTCTTTCGGACTCCGATCGATAAGGTCGTCACTGGTAAAGATTCCACGTGCCTTAAGTCTGGCCTCCATCCGCTTGTTGATCCCGGTGAACTCGGTCAGTTTCAAACCTCGCAAACGGTCGGGAAGTTCTTCGCTCTGGATCACCACCAGCCCATCGGGCTTCTGAAGCTCGGTTCCCAGTTTGGCGAGGAACGAATTCGGGGCGATCCCTATGCTGCATGTCATTGATTCGCCAAGCTCGGATCGGAGTTCTGTTTTGATTCGAAGCGCAAGCTCTCTGGCAGATCCTGGACTCATTTCATCTCCGAGGAGCCGAAACCGCATTTCGTCGATACTGCAAACCCTGTCGACAGGCAAAACCCTCTCGACGACTTCCAGCACGCGGCGATGGTAGTGGACATAGAGAGGCGGCCTGGCCTCCACCAATTCCAAGTCGGGACACCGGCGTTTGGCTTCCGCAACCCGCATCACCGTCTTGACCCCGAACTTTTTCGCCTCATAACTTGCTGCGATGACAAAAGTTGTGTCGGCAAGCAGCGGCACAACGGCAATGGGCCGGCCCTGAAGTTCCGGCCGCTCAGCCTGCTCGACACTGGCAAAGTAGGAGTTGAGGTCGAGAAAAAGATATCTTAGGGGTCTGGAATCCCTCGGAGGAGCCCCTGTAGACATGTGTATATTATATCTTAGGCGTACGAGCTCCTAAGGCTAGCGCAATACTCGGGCTACAATGTGCCCATGTCAGACGAAGAGGACCGACTTGTCAAAATTCAAGAGGAGTTGGACAAGGCCGCCGCTTTTGAACTTGAAGAGCCCGACCAACATGACGCAAAAGCTCTTGAAAGTATCAGACAACGCGGTCGAGAAGGCTTAGAAAAACTCAAAAAGCACACTCCTGAAGGCTCTAAAGGGGGGTTCGTCGGGGCAGAAGGAGGAAGAAATCTCGGTCTTGGGCTCCAAATCGCCTATGCCATATTGGGTGTCCCGATCGTATTTTTTGGTGTCGGTTGGCTAATAGACCGGCAAGTTGGCGGCACACTATGGCAAGGGCTCTTGACGATTTTCGGCGCGGCAATAGCTGTGTGGTATGCGGTGATCGCTTCGGGAAAATCGAAGTAGGCATGACATGAGTCAACAAGGCTTTCCCGACATAGCCCTTGCTTTGGACCAAATCCTTGAAGGCTGGGACATACCCACGCCCGCCACAGCGACGAAAGTGTCTAAAGTCCGAGCCAGCGCAAAGGGTGAGGCGTGGCCTTATTCTATGGCAACAAACCTTGAGCACACGGTCTACTGGCAGGACATTTGGATCCGCGCGCTCCAAGGCGGCCGCGCCACTATTGGCATGCAAGAATGGAAGAACGATTGGCGAGTCCCTGAGGCGGGCGAGTGGGCTGGTCTCCGCGACAGGTTTCTGTCCGGTCTTCTGGAGGCCCGCGCGGTCGCCCAGTCTGGGCAACATCGTATGAAGTCAGAGGAGGATGCCCGCAAGACCCTCATGCGGATCGTCATCCATGCCAGTTATCATTTGGGCCAGATCTACTTACTGAACCGGGCCACCCGGAAGGCGGATGACTCTGGCTGAGCCCCATAAACCTGGTGGAACGGCCCTCACGCACCCTTTGACGATTTTTGTTGCCGTGGCGCTCACCGTAGTCTCCTATGTCTTTGGACAAACAAAAGGGCTGGCAGGGTTTGGTCTTGGCATTGCGGCGATCAGTGTCAGCATGTTTGGCACATACATGGCTGTCAAGTTTGTGGGTCGCA
The DNA here is from genome assembly GCA_016788345.1 of Chthonomonadaceae bacterium. GTDB lineage: Bacteria > Armatimonadota > Fimbriimonadia > Fimbriimonadales > Fimbriimonadaceae > JAEURO01. The sequence goes on along the minus strand of JAEURO010000026.1, from coordinate 7,269 downwards.
TCATGGAGAGTGGGACGCCGCCCTGGTCGGGTGCCGCGGTTCCTGTTGCCGCAATGGTGATCAAGCTTCCGGTTCTTTTAGGCGCGATGTCCTGGGCATTAAGGCTCGGTCCTCCTGCGCCGGCCTGGTTCCTGGCCGGACTCGGGTTGGTATACTCCGTGACCGTCTGGTGGGCAGTTTCACGACGCTGACCCAACCAAACAAGTTTCCATGAGCGGGTTGATTCAGACAGGGTTGTCTCTGTTCGCCACAGAAGAAGGTGGCGAACATGCAGGGCATCATGGGGCCTCCTATTGGGGCCTGATGGTTTACTTTGGTTTTACGCTGCTGATCCTCTTTGCGTTTCTATCTATCGCAAAAAGCGGGTTTAAGGACCGTGTCTTTAAGAACAAATGGTCGAGCCGGTTTGAACAGGTTTACCTGTTCATTGAGTCGATGTGCGTCAACATCATTGGCCCGCATGGTCGCCGGTATGTGCCCTTCATCATCACTTTTTGGTTAGTGATCTTCGTGTCCAACATCGTCGGCCTCTTCTTCGCCTTCACTCCGACGGCAGACCTCGGTTTTAACCTTGGAATGGCGCTCATCTCGATTGGGTATGTGCAGTGGGAGGGCATGAGGTCGAACGGAGTGCTAGGGCACTTCAAGCACTTCGCAGGGCCAAAGCTGGGCCTGGCCATGATCCCGATCACCCTCATGATCTTTATCATCGAGATCATTTCGGAAGCGATAAAGAACGTGTCGCTGAGTTTGCGGCTTTTTGGGAACATAGAAGGCGGCCACAAAATGGTCGAGGGCATGAACACGCTTGGGACGAACATCATCGGCCCCCTCAGCCTCCCGTTCGGATTCTTTCTGCTTCCGATCAAAGTGCTGACGGTTGTCGTGCAAGCCCTCATTTTCTCACTTCTGACTTGTGTTTACATCTCATTGGTGACCCACCATGAGGAGGAGCACCACGAAGACCACGGCCACTCGGCTGCGCCGATGACGGCATGACAATTTTTTCACTGAAAGCAAGAACAAACATAGGATAAACAATACACATGACTGGTCAAGGACTTGGAATCGGAATCGGCTTGGCGGCGCTTGGCGTCGGACTCGGCCTCGGACTTATCGGATACTCGGCACTTCAGGGCATGGCCCGACAACCCGAAGCCATCGGCAAACTGCAAACGGTCATGTTGATCGCTCTTGCGTTCGTCGAGTTGGTCTTCTTGTTGACGGTCTTCATTGTGCCTGGCTCGATGGCTGCGTTCAAATAAGAATCGGCATTTTGCCCCGCCAGAGCACTGGATTTGGCGGGGCCACGACACATATTTCATAGATTGATGAGCGAAATAAAGAAGTCAAGCGCGGCCGCGACATGGGGCATGTTTTTCATTGGGCTGGTTCTAATGTTTGCAGGAATGTATGTCTCGACCTCGGTCACCCACGGCAACATCAAGAGCTTGGAGGAAATGGGCGTGCCTCTCGATCCAGGCAAGACGTTGTCTGTAATTGGCGTTTTCTTGATGCTATTTAAGGTCATTGGAAACTTCTTTTTGGTTCCTTTGAGTGACGCGATCACGACACGGAACTCAGATCTAGAAAGCACGTTCACTGAAGCAGAGAATTTGCGGAACCAGATGGACACCTTAAAGTCAGACTATGAAAAACGAATGGCCCAGACCGAGGCGGACGCAAGGGAAAAGATCCAAAGCCAAATCAAGGAAGCGCAAGAGCTGCGGAAAACCTTGATGGCCGAGGCAAGTTCAAAAGCGGACGAACTGGTCAAGAGGGCGCAAGACGAAATCGCAGCTGAGCGGGAGCGGGCGGTCAGCGGAATCCGGATGCATGTAGCGAACCTGTCGCTACAAGCAGCAGAAAAGGTGCTCGGAGAAAACCTCGATGACAACCGTAACCGCAAGCTGATAGACGACTTTTTGGACAAAGTGGAGGTTCCGGCGGGCTAGCGATAGCCTTCGCCTACCATACATATGACTGACGCTCGAGTCGCCAGGCGCTATGCAAAGGCGCTCTTTAATGCCGCGAAAAAAGCAGGCATTGTGTCAAGTGTCGAAGACGATTTGAATCTGATGACTTTGGTCGCTAGCAACAGCCCGGCCTTTAAGAGGCTCGTTGTCAATCCGGCTGCTAGCAAGGACTTCAAGTTAGATATCTTTAACAAGGCGTTTAGCGACCGCGTCACGGCGATGACCATGCACTTCGTCCGGCTATTGCTGGACAAAGGCAGAGAGGACAGCCTGGAGCTAGTCAAACAGTGCTACCAGGAGCTTCGCCGCGAGGACCAAGGCGTCCTGAAAGTCCATGTGACGACGACAATCGAATTGAGTGAAGCAGAGCGGCGCAAACTGATCGACAAGCTCACTCATGCGAGCGGAAAAACAATCGAGGCGGATTTCTCGCTCGACACCACGATCATGGGTGGCATTCGTGTCGCCTATGGCAACTTTGTGCTTGACGGCAGCGTCCGTGGAGCCCTTGACCGGTTGAAAGACCGGCTCATCTACGACGTATTGAAACAAAACTGACACCCAGAGACGACCATGGCGATCAAACCGGAAGAAATCACATCCATCCTTGAGCAAGAGCTCCAAGCTTTTGAGAAGAAGGTCGACATCGAGCATGTCGGCACTGTCCTGCAGGTCGCAGACGGCGTTGCCCGAGTCTATGGCCTCCCAGACTGCAAAGTCGGCGAAATGTTGGAGTTTCCTGGCGGCGTCATTGGCTTGGCCCTAAACCTTGAAGAAGACTCAATCGGCGCGGTCTTGATCGGCGACGATGTCGAAATCAAGGAAGGCGACCCCGTCAAAGAGACTGGCCGGATCATTGAAATCCCGGTCGGCAAAGAGCTGATGGGCCGTGTCGTCAATTCACTGGGACAACCCATCGATGAGCAAGGGCCGATCCATGCTTCTGCAAAGAGACTCATCGAGACTATGGCCCCAGGTGTAGTCGACAGACAACCTGTCACCGAGCCACTTCAAACTGGGATCAAGGCCGTTGATGCCATGATTCCCATCGGGCGCGGTCAACGAGAGCTCATCATTGGTGACCGGCAGACCGGTAAGACGTCGATCGCTATCGATGCAATCCTGAACCAGAAGTACACCCATGAGCCGGGGGAATCGCCAGTTTTCTGCATATATGTTGCGATCGGCCAGAAGATGGCCAATGTGGCCAGGGTCGTCGAAACCCTGCGTGAGCACGGAGCCCTGGAGTACACCTGCGTTGTAGTTGCCAGTGCTTCGGACTCTAACGCGATGCAGTACCTGGCCCCGTTCGCGGGAGCCTCTATTGGTGAGTATTTCCGGGACAACGGGATGCACGCGTTGATCGTGTACGATGATCTGTCGAAGCACGCCGTGGCCTACCGGGCCATGTCACTTTTGCTCCGAAGGCCCCCAGGACGCGAGGCCTATCCTGGCGACGTTTTTTACCTGCACAGCCGCCTTCTAGAGCGTGCTGCAAAGGTCAGTGACGAAAACCAGGGCGGATCGCTCACAGCCTTGCCCGTCATCGAGACCCAATCGGGCGACGTTTCGGCCTACATTCCGACAAATGTCATTTCGATCACCGATGGCCAGATCTATCTTGAGCCTGATCTCTTCTTTGCAGGCGTCCGCCCAGCTATCAACGTTGGAATTTCGGTAAGCCGAGTTGGTGGCAACGCGCAGATCAAAGCGATGAAGCAGGTCGCCGGCAAGCTAAAGCTCGAAATGGCGCAGTTCCGCGAGGTCCAGGCCTTTGCTCAGTTTGCGAGCGACCTCGACCGAGCGACGCAGCTTCAGCTGATGCGCGGACAGCGCCTCACCGAGTTGCTCAAGCAAGGATTAGCTTCACCCTACGGTGTCGTAGACCAGATCATCGCCGTTTACGCTGGCACCTCGGGCATCATGGACGAAGTCCCGAACGACAAAGTCGGCGCCTTTGAAATGGCGATCCTCAAGCATGTCAAATCGGAGTATCCAGACGTGGTTGAGCAAATCAACGGAACGAAGTCCATCAGTGATGACTCGTTTGGCAAGTTGGACAAAGCGTTCAAGGAGGCGTTGGAAGCTTTTAACAAGTGACTTTTTCTTCGTAGAACCACGGTTTCGGAAAGTCGTCACTGGCGATGAACTGAAGCTACGGATCTTTGACTGAAAACGTCTCAAGGCTTCCAGCCCATCGGTTTCTTAGAATGGCAACCCTCAAGCAAATCCGTCAGCGCATACGCACTAGCAAGAATATCCAGCAGATCACACGTGCCATGAAGTTGGTGGCGGCAGCGCGGCTGAACAAGGCCAAGATGCGCGTAGAAGAGGCCCGGCCCTACGCTGAAAAAATGCGAGAATTCATGGGCTCGGTCGGCTCTGGAGGTGAACTGCCTCCACACCCATTGCTTGATAAGCGTGACATCAAGAAGTCCTTGGTGCTGCTCATTACGGGAGACCGAGGACTTGCAGGCTCGTACAATGCTTTATTGATTAGAAAAGCTGGAGAAGCTTTGCAGGCCATTACGGGAGAGAAGGCCCTTTTTGCGGTTGGCAAGAAAGGCGGGCAATTCTTTAGTAAGAGGGGAATCGAGGTCGTCGAAACCTATTCTGTCCCAACCGCCGGGGCCAGGCTCGAAGATGCGGTGGCAGTTTGCGACCATGTTCGAAGTCTGTATGAGTCTGGGGTTGTCGATTCCGTCTCTATCATCTACTCAAAGTTTTATTCACCGATCCGACAGGTGCCAACAATAGTGCAACTCTTACCGATCGAGCCGCCAGCTGGTGACGATGAGAGCACCAATGGTGGCCCCGTTTCAAAAGACTATAACTTTGAGCCAGATGCAGCAGGACTTCTTGATTTTCTTTTGCCTAAGTATCTGCTTACTGTCATTTTTCAGGCCATGCTCGAGTCGAGTGCTAGTGAGCACGGTGCCAGAATGACTGCGATGACCAGTGCCACAGATAATGCCGGCAAAATGATCGGCGGCCTGACACTGACGGCTAACCGTGTCCGCCAAGCTGGGATTACTAAGGAAATCTTGGAGATTGTTGGCGGCGCCGAAGCACTTAAAGCTTAAGCGTTACGAGAGAGACTAGTTGCAAGCAGAGTCAGGGTTCCTGGCGGCCTTTCGCCCACCTAGTGCCGCTCGGACATTCCGGCGGCACAAGGACTCATCAACTATTATTTACGCATAGGCCAAAGCGACAATCTTCTGCGCGGCTTCTTGCATTGTGCTGGCGCCTACAATCTGAGTGCCTTCTAAGAGTTTGAGAGCTTCTTCGGCGGCGGTTCCCTCGACTCGGGCCACGACAGGAATGTTCACGTCCAGAGTGGAGAAGGCTTCAAGGATGCCCTTCGCGACTTCGTCACCTCGCGTGATGCCACCAAAAATATTTATTAACAAACCGCGCACAGATTTGTTCATGAGACAGAGCTCGACACATGATTTGACCCGTTCGGCTTGCGCACCGCCTCCCACATCTAGGAAATTCGCGGGCTGCCCTCCTGCCGCCTTCACTTCGTCCATGGAGCACATGACAAGACCTGCACCGTTTCCAATGATTCCTATGTCGCCGTCGAGCTTGACGAAAGCTATGCCTCGCCGCGTCGCTTCGGCCTCTAGCGGGTCGTCTGCCGCGTCATCCTTTGTTTCGTCATATTCTGGGTGTCGAAACAGAGCGTTCTCGTCGATACTCACTTTTGCGTCAGCCGCGATAAGTTTGCCTTCCGGCGTCCAAGCGACGGGATTGATCTCAACAAGGTCGCCGTCCGATTCAATGTAGGCTTTGACCAGGGATTTGATCATCCCAACCATCTGCCTTTGGGCGGGCCCCGGAATTTTGGCGGCCCGGACGGCGTCGCGGACCTCGAAGTCGGCTAGGCCCCAAGCTGGGTTAACTTGGAGCCGCACGATGGCTTCGGGTTTGTCATGAGCGACCTGCTCGATCTCCATGCCCCCTTCCTTGCTGATCATGACAACGAGTTGCTGTGTTGCTCTGTCAAGTAAGACCGATAAGTAGTACTCCTCGGCAATGTCGACAAGTTCGCTTACGAGGACTTTTTCGACAATCATGCCGTCCGGGTTTTGGATGCTGACGAGGCGTTTTCCAATGAGTTCGCCTGCGAACTTTGCTGCTTCTTCGGCCGAATCAAAAAGTTTGACACCGCCAGCCTTGCCTCTCCCACCCATGAGCACTTGGGCTTTCACGACGCACTTTCCACCCAGGGCCTCGGCCGCTTGCCTCGCAGTGTCAGCATCGGTCGCAGTCCGACCCTTTGGTACAGGAACACCATAGGACTCTAGAAGGTCTTTGGACTGATACTCGTGAAGCTTCATGGACAGGTCAGATCATACCGAAGCCACACATGTCACAATGGTGCTGCCGGGAACTGCGCGGCAGGAGCGCGGCAAACTCCGCCAGGGCCGGAAGGCAGCAACGGTAGTCGTTGCCCTGGGCGACGCACCATTCCCGGTACTTTCGAATTCAGTCGTGTGGGGAAAACTCACTCCCTCCGGTAGCGGCGAAGGGTCTTGGTGGGCTCCCCGACCGGGTACCCTTTGTCCGCTCCCCAAGATGTCCCACCTTGCCCTGTACCGACGATATCGGAGCCAAACATTTGGCGACCTCATGGGTCAGGGTCACGTCACAAAGACCCTTCAAAACGCCCTAAGCCAGGGCCGGATCGCGCACTCCTATCTCTTTACTGGTCCGCGTGGCACGGGCAAAACCTCGACTGCCAGACTCCTAGCGAAGGCCTTAAACTGCGAGAATGGCCCGTTGCCCGAGCCCTGTAACGAGTGCCAGGCGTGTCGCGAGATCACTGCTGGCAACTGCATGGACGTTGTCGAGATGGACGCGGCGAGCGAGTCAGGGATTGACGATGTTAGGGAATCGATCGTCGAGGCCGTCGACTACCAACCGACCTATTGTCGGTATCGGGTTTTCATCATCGATGAGGTCCATGACCTGTCTGCAAAGGCTTTCGATGCTCTCCTGAAAACCATTGAGGAGCCTCCTGCCCACGTGGTGTTTGTCTTAGCCACGACCGAATATTCCAAAGTTCCCCCTACGATTCGGTCGAGATGCCAGAGGTATGAATTCCACCGAGGCACAATCCAAGACCTCGTCTCGCGACTTACTTATGTTGTAGAGCAGGAAAAAGCCGACGTCGACCCAGTCGCCTTGACGGCTATCGCGCGGATGTCAGATGGGGGCTACCGCGACGCCCTTTCGCTTCTCGAGTTAGTGCTTTTGACCGCAGATGGCCGTGTGACCATCGAAAACG
>JAEURO010000269.1 GCA_016788345.1 Chthonomonadaceae bacterium | reverse complement strand
TTCAAAACCCAAAACTACGTGGCCGAGTTCTATTACAACCCGCGCAGCGCTCCCCCGCACATTCAGGACAAGTTCAGCTGGAATGGCGAAGGGTTCACGGATAAGAACTTCCTCAACACGGAGATTCGCCCGAATCAGCGCGTGCTGTACCACAACATTCCGCTTACCCGCGACATGATTCTGCGGCGAGGCGAATGGAGCATGGGCGGCGGCAAGGTGCCGGTGCTGGCGACGAAGAACTTTGTGGATAAGGCGGCCAAGGGATCGGAAGACTTTATCGAAATTCCGAGTTTGCGAAGCCAAGACGCGCAAGCCACAAAGTAAACTCAAGGGACACGATATCGCCGGGAACCGCGCGGCTATAGGTCGGTGAACTCCGCCAGGGCCGGAAGGCAGCAACGGTAGCTCGATACTAGGTGCGACGCGATATTCCCGGCATTATCGTTACTTTGGCCATGGCTCAACTCGCCCTCTATCGCAAATACCGCAGCCAAACATTTGGCGACCTGATGGGGCAAGAGCACGTCGTCCGCACGCTCCAAAACGCGTTCTCGTCGGGCAAGGTCGCGCAGAGCTTTTTGTTCACCGGGCCGCGAGGAACGGGCAAAACCAGCACCGCGCGCCTGGTGGCCAAGGCGCTCAGCTGCACGAATCTTAACGGCACCGAGCCCTGCAACGAGTGCGAGCAGTGCCTCTCGATTACGGATGGCAGCAGCATGGACGTGCTGGAATTTGACGCCGCCAGCGAGGCGGGCGTTGACGAAGTCCGGGAGAAGATTGTCGGGGCCGTGGAGTACATGCCGGTGAGCGCGCCCTACCGCGTGTTCATCATTGACGAAGTCCACGATCTCTCGCCGAAGGCGTTTGACGCCTTGCTCAAGACC
>JAEURO010000268.1 GCA_016788345.1 Chthonomonadaceae bacterium | reverse complement strand
CGTAATCCGGCTCTTGGAAGCCAAGCCGCGCCAGCACGCTGCGCACGTCGCGGTCGAGGTTGTAGCCGCCCTCGGCGATGAAGTGCTCGCGCAGCATGGACATCTCTTCCAACTCATCCGCGCTCAGGCTGTCCGCTCGGCCCTCAAGTTCGGCCAGGCGAAGTTCCAAGTCGCGCAAGTGGTCTTGCGCGGCCTGCGCCTCTTGCAGCACAGTGCGGTCCTCAGGCAAGTTGCTGTGCTGGCTCAGGTAGCCCACCGTGACGCCTCGGCCCAGGTTGACGCTGCCACCATCGGGTTCGTATTCGCCGCACAAAATCCGCAGGAACGTGGTTTTGCCCGCGCCATTGCGCCCCACGATCGCGAGCTTCTCGCCGTAGTTGACGCGAAGATTCACCGCCTCGAAAACGATTTCAGTGGCAAACTCCTTTCTTAGGTCGGCAACAGCAAGTAGCACGGGAAGCTCTATTTTGACAGAAGGTACACTGCCAGATTCCGGCCGGGGTGGCGGAATGGTAGACGCGGTGGTCTCAAACACCACTGGGGTCAAACCCGTGCGGGTTCGAGTCCCGCCCCCGGCACCAAACCCTATGATCTTGGGCGTGGGCACCGACCTCGTTGAAATTTCGCGCATCGCCTCGGCCATGCGCAACCCCCGGTTTTTAGAGCGCATTCTCACGCCGCGCGAACTCGCGAGCCGGCCCAATTGGTCGGCCAGCGCGGTCGCCGGACGTTGGGCGGCCAAAGAAGCGGCGGCTAAGGCGGTTCGCGCCTGGAACCTGTGGCACGACGTGGAGGTCTTCAACGACGAAGTCGGTCGGCCCTATCTTCGGCCCAGCACGGCGGTTGAGGGGTGCCTGCATTGCAGCATTTCGCACGAACGCAACATGGCCCTGGCGACCGTGATTTGGGAACGCGCCGACCGCGCCGAGGGTTCGAAAGAGTAGTCACATGCTTCCCGTGTTGTTCAA
>JAEURO010000267.1 GCA_016788345.1 Chthonomonadaceae bacterium | reverse complement strand
CAATCACCAGGGCGGTGCCGCTCATTCCCTTGACGACGAGTCCGCCTTCCGACGGGGTGGACGTACTGAATTCGATAAAGTAGTGGCCGCTCATCGAGGGTTCCGCCTCGGGCGCGTTATCTTCAATCCACGTGCCGGGATCATCCAAAAGCTCAGCCAGCGCGCCGCTTTCGGTCTTGACAATCCACAGTTCCTCGTCCTCCGCCATGGGAATGTATCGGGTGCTCATCTGCAATGTTTCCTGAAGGAAAAAATCCTTCTCATCACAAACCCGTTTGAACGGCGGAATCTAACGTGGCCGCATGAAAATTGCAAGAATTTTTGCGGGCGCTGTTCGATTCTGCGCCCAGAGGCGGTTGTTCACTATGCCTTGCATTGCCCCATGTTGAGGCGCGGGCGGGGGGCACGATGCCCCTCGTCCCGCTTTCAAAGCATGAGAACCCCGCCGAGCGGCAGGCAAAAAAATGGAGCCGATGACCGGACTTGAACCGGTGACCTGCTGTTTACGAAACAGCTGCTCTACCACTGAGCTACATCGGCAACCGACAACAATTATGGCACCCGAGACCGGTTTTCGCAGGGGGGAGGGGCGATCAGCTAAAATGTTGGTTCATGCCCGGCGAAGAGTTGACCTGCACCTACGATCCACTCATTGAGCTGATGGCCAAGTTCGAGAATGTCAAAATCTCGGACACCAGCGAAGATGCCTTTGCTGGACTCGGCCCCGAAGATCGCCTCAAGAAGCACATTATCCAGGGCATCAAAAAGAACCTGGACCAGCACCTGCAGGACGCGCTGGAAACCTACCCGCCTCTCGCCATCATCAACGAGATTCTGCTGGATGGCATGAAGACCGTCGGTGAACTGTTCGGCGCGGGCAAAATGCAACTCCCATTCGTGCTGCAAAGCGCGGAGGTGATGACGGCCGCCGTCGCCCAGCTAGAACCCCTCATGGAAAAAGTCGAGGGCAGCGAGAAGGGCTC
>JAEURO010000266.1 GCA_016788345.1 Chthonomonadaceae bacterium | reverse complement strand
GATCATGTCGCCGGCTTGCCAGACCTCATCTGCAGTGTCGAGCATTTGTGCACCAGCTTTAATGTACTGCTCGTCTTTGAACCCCGAGCCTTCGCCCGCGGTCTTCTGAACAAATACTTCGTGGCCTGCATTCTCCAATGCCTGAACACCAGCAGGCGTCAGCCCGACACGATATTCGTTATCTTTGATCTCTTTCGGTAATCCGATCTTCATTGTTAGCTCCTAAACTAAAAAAATACTGATAAATAGCGAATAGATGATTATAAAACGTGATGGCGATTAACGGAAATGCGAGCGTGATTTGAATAGCGCGGACAATTTCGAGAAAATTCATTGAGGTATTATTTTTATGGCAGATAACATTTTTGAAATTCCGGTTAAAACAATTGATGGTCAGGAAACGACCTTGGAACAATACAAGGGCAAGACGCTTTTGTTCGTGAACGTGGCTTCGAAATGCGGTTTGACGCCGCAGTACGAAGGACTCGAGAGCCTGTACGAAGAGTATCGTGACAAAGGCTTTGAGATCTTGGCGTTTCCGTCAAACGATTTCAAGGGCCAAGAACCGGGCAGCGAAGAAGAGATCAAGGAGTTTTGCTCGACGAATTACAACGTGCAGTTCCCGATGTTCGCGAAAGTAGGCATCCTCGAAAACCGCCATCCGCTTTACGCATCGTTGATCGAGGCTCAGCCTGAGACCAACGTCAACAACGGCGAAGGCATGGAAGAACGATTACGCAACTTCGGCCATACGCGTCAGGATCCAACTGATGTCTTGTGGAATTTTGAGAAGTTTCTAGTCGGTAAAGATGGCAAGATCATCTCGCGATTTGCTCCCGACGTGACGCCGGACGACGAACGTCTCCGCTCCAGCATCGAAGCTGATCTCGCTGCTTAGACGTTTTTCGCCCGTTACTTGGCTGACATTTGCACGATCTCTGAGGCTAGGTAGTCGGTGCGGGAACTAAGCCATTGTTTCCCATCGGGCGAAATATCAAAGGAAAGACCGGTCGGCCTTGTTC
>JAEURO010000265.1 GCA_016788345.1 Chthonomonadaceae bacterium | reverse complement strand
GGGCGAGGCTTTGAAACCTTGCCGCGCAACGGTGCCGCTTCGCTGCAAAGCGAGGCTTCTTTTCTCCGAGCCGAAGCCGAGCCTGGTCGCAGCGCCGCCACACATCTCGGTGTCGATGCGCCCAATCTGCATAGAAATTACGCGCCGCTACAGAGAGCTGCCGCACCGCGAAGCAGCACTGTCAGCTTTTCGAACCTAAAACCTGACACAGACCATGATCAGGGGGCAAAATTTCGCAGGGATCCCTCTTTTTTCGCATGGATTGAGGCCAGGATGCGCCACACCCGTGGCATCCAAAGAGTCGGCAAGAAGTCGAAGCAGACTCTTGAGCCTAGCTTGTCACTAGGAAAAATGACATCGGATCGGCCAAAAATGTGGCGACGGACAGGGGTTGTCCAGGTAGTATGGCCGTACGATGTGGAACTGGGAGCGAAGTAGGAATCGAGCGTCGGCATTGTTCGCCGCAATGGCACTGGGCTGTCAGTTTGGCCAGGCCGCCCCGTACAATCCGCAAAATTGGGTGGGCGTTTGGACCGGGCTCGTCATGCCGTCAGTGCTTACACCACTTGCGAACAACACTCCTGGAGTGATCACGACGTTGGTCGGGGCGGGCAACCCTTTTGTCAGTCAGATCGAGGTCCAGGCGCCATATACCGGATTGGTCCCTACTCAATTAGACTTCATCGTCAAAGCGCGACGCTCTACCGGGGGGAACGCGACCATCTCCATCGAAATGTACGATGGGACCAACTACCAAACTGTGTGGCCGCAGACACCGTTGACGGGCACGTTCGTGCAGTACACTGGGGTCGGCAACCCCGGTTACCTATTCAACAACACGGTGCAAGCCCGGGTCACAATCCGCCAAGTCGGGTTTTTCGCTTTCTTCATGATCACGCAGTTGGATGAAGCGTATTGGGAGATCCAGTGACGCTGATAAGGCGGGCGTCCGGTCAAGCTTCTGCTGCATAGGTGTGCGAGGCGGTTTACATCCTCCGCGATCGTACCAGGTACCCCGACGGTTCATCCCCACGTGTGTGGGGCGGATCTGTCTTAGTGTTCCCGGCAATAGCCATCGCCCGGTTCATCCCCACGTGTGTGGGGCGGTTCAACTCGTTCGTTTCTGAAGAGGCAGTGGCCGTGGTTCATCCCCACGTGTGTGGGGCGGTTAAAACCCGGGGGATG
>JAEURO010000264.1 GCA_016788345.1 Chthonomonadaceae bacterium | reverse complement strand
GGATCGTCGCCGACCGACTGCAGGATTTCTGACACTTCGGTGTACATCGCTTGAGTCTCGCCCAGGCATTGTGTGTAGACGTTCCGAATGGGGACGCATTCAGTTGGAGGCTGCTTTGAGTCAAAAAAGGTGTGGAGGCCTAGCCATTCCTTTTTGTGCTCTTCGCCCTGTCCTTGAATCTCTCTGGCGGGCGATTGTTGGTCAAAGTCCTCACTGTCTCTGAGCAGGCCCTGGACAAACCCCTCGGTGCTACCGACACCGTTCAGCATCGTCAATTGCGAAAGGAGTGTCGCCTGCTCGTTCATAGTCAAGTCTACACGTCTCTTCTCGGTGGCTTCCAAATGCTTGAGCCAATCCAGGATTTCTTGGGGCATGACTTTCTTTGTCTTGTCTGTGAATGCGTTTCCTTGGGTGCCAGACTCTAGAATTGTGTTCGGCTTATCCGAGGGGGCCGGTAGCATGGCTCGCCCGCCAAGGGCTATGTTGGTCGTCACAGCCGACCCTCGGCCCTGGCCGAGCCCTAGGATGCCTGAGCCCAGCAACCCTGCCAGGACAGCCACGACGAACAGCGCGATCCCTACCGCTAAGAAGTTACGGCTCGATTTTGCCTGATTAGCATATGGGTCCAGGTTTTTGTGCAAGGATTCCTTCCTGGGTCGTCTCAGTTATTGTGCCAGATTTCCGGCGTGGAACCTTCATCAATTGATTAACTGTCCAAAAATATTGACATTGGGACCGCTAACCGGGTTCCCTCGTCAAGGCATTTGAGCAAACATGTCAAAAAATCCTCTCTATGTGATGTTCCGCGATCTGATCCAAGACGCTTTGATCTTGGAGGGCAGTGGGCCGGTGCCCGAAGCCGTCGAGCATTACGTCTGCCAGTTGCTCGTGGATTTTTCTAAGACTGACGACGTATTTGCCGTCCGGGACTCGAGCGGGCGCCCTGTGACTTCGATTTTTGAAATGTTGGCCGAAGCTGACGTCCGGCTCAATGCAGCCAGTTTTGACCGCGAGAGGACAGTCCACAAGCATATCGGCGACTACATCTTGTTTTGGAGTGGGATCAATCCGGCTTTCTTGCGGAAGATCAAGCTCGATGACGGCCGAGACCTGGTGTGCGATTACTCAAGGCAAGGCCGCGAAAGCTACAGGGTCGTTTCGACGTTTGAACACAGCCCATACGATCGCGAGGCGCCTCTTTTCAGGGTGATGAGCGACGCATATGACGATCTGACCCAGTCTCTCAGCCGCGTCAGACGCCATCTGCCTTTCTAC
>JAEURO010000263.1 GCA_016788345.1 Chthonomonadaceae bacterium | reverse complement strand
AGTGAATTCTATCAAGTTGGACTTAGAAAACAAGAGCGCTTATGTCATTGTCCCTGACACGCAACTGTCTTTGGCCATCGGCCGCGGCGGCCAAAACGTCAGGCTCGCAGCAAGACTGACCGAATGGAAAATTGACATACGCAGCGAGGCTCAAGCGGCAGAAGAAGCGAGGGGCCCAAAACCTGCTGCAATGCAGGAAGCTCCTGCCGAGTGACCCCGTGCCAACCAGGCAGTGCGTCTCTTGTCGTTCTCGTAAGAGCCAATGCGACCTTCTGAGGATCAGCCTTGATTCCACGACACCGTACCTTGGCCGCCCCCTACGGGGCCGGTCAGGCTATGTCTGCCCAAGCCAAGTTTGCGTCGAAGCTCTCAAAGACGGGCGAGGTTTGAGCCGCGCATTCCGTGCACCCATCGACAGAGACGGATTGGCCATGCTGGTGTCTGTGATCTTGAACGGGCTCAAAGACCAGTAGAGGTAAATTAGAACAGATGGCGACGCGTCCAAAGTCCGGACCGACTCACAAGAACGGTGATGTACAAAACACGGTGAGAAAGCTTCGATTTTCGCAAGACTGGGGCTATGCTCCAGCCCCTGAGGGTCAAGACATCCTCGACCTGAAGCCATCCTATGGACACTTTATTAACGGAGAATTCTGCCAAGCCCAAAGCGGCGAAACTTTCGGCACTATCAACCCTGCGACCGAAGAAATTATCGCCGAGGTCGCCAAGGGCTCGACAGAAGATGTCGACAAGGCTGTCAAAGCTGCAAGGAAGGCGTACTCCGGAGCATGGGGAAAAGCGACTGGCTCAGAAAGAGGCAAGTACCTGTTCCGCATTGCGCGGATCATACAGGAAAGAGCGAGAGAGTTCGCAGTACTTGAGTCGCTAGATGGTGGGAAACCGATCCGCGAGAGCCGGGACGTCGATGTGCCCCTGGCGGTGGCACACTTTTTCTACTATGCCGGTTGGGCAGACAAACTAGAGTACGCGTTTCCAGGAAACGGGACGGCACCGCGGCCTGTGGGCGTATGTGGTCAGATCATTCCATGGAACTTCCCGCTTCTCATGGCAGCATGGAAGCTAGCGCCAGCACTCGCTTGTGGCAACACGTGCGTATTGAAACCGGCTGAAACGACGCCACTGACAGCACTTCTCTTAGCGGAGGTCTTTCAACAAGCCGACCTCCCACCAGGTGTCGTTAATATCGTTTCTGGATTTGGGGACGCTGGTGCCGCCCTCGTTTCGCATCCGGAGGTAGACAAACTCGCTTTTACCGGGTCGACCGAAGTTGGAAAGACAATCTATAGGGCTGCCAAGACTTCTCATGTCACTCTCGAAC
>JAEURO010000262.1 GCA_016788345.1 Chthonomonadaceae bacterium | reverse complement strand
AATTTGTTCAAGCGGCTTCACCATTTTTGGGCAATCTTGGACCCGAATTCATGAGCTTACAAAACGACATCGACCGCGCGTCCTACTTCCCTGCTGGGCCCGACACAGTCGAAGTCAAGGTGCTTGTCAAGAGGGTCAAGACTTTGGGGCGGGCACTGTTGAACGAACCCAGGCCATAATTCATTTATTGAAAGACCCCATTGAAACGGCGGCCCAATCAAGATTGGTCATTCTTATCGGGGACGATGCATTGGAGCGGTCGAAAGCCCGTACCAAGTTGATTGGAGCTTCAGGATCGAGTCCAGAAGAGACTGAGACATACCTTGCCGACGCGTCTGACCCGAAGGATTGGTTTGCCACCGCCTCCGTATGCCCGTTTTTCGGGGATCGACGGACCGTGGTTGTTCGTAATGTGGGGCGAGTAACTCCGTCGAAGCTCTCTGACGAAACGCTGGACAAGTCGCACAAGCTGGTTCAAGACATGAAGTCTGTGCCCGAGTCAGGCCTAGTTGTCTTAGTCGGCGACGATGAAGGGGGAGACGACGATCGACAGCGCAGACTTCAATCGACTCTCAAAGAGTGGGCTACGCTGGTCAAACATGCCGGAGGCACTGTATTGAAATTCGACTCCGATCCCAAAGAGACGGTCATCAGGATCCGGCAGCTGGCAGCCGAACTTGGCAAAACGATCACTCCAGGGGCCGCGAGCCTACTCTGCGATATGGTTTTGGCCAAACCAACAGCCGCAGCGTCCGAGCTAGAAAAGGTCGCGCTCTATGTCGGCGACGTAACGAAAATAACCGAGCAGGACGTCAAGGCCGTGGTATCGGCAGATCACGAATATAATGTTTATCGACTTTCCGAATCCATTTTTTCTGGTGACGCCAAATCCGCTGTCGCCCAGTTGAGATGGCTCTTTGCCCGGGCAGGAAAATTGGAAGACCAAATGTTTTCGCGGGTCTTCCCCACAATCCTGAGCCAGTTCAGGCTCGTTTGGCAAGCACGGTATTGCCTGGACCAAGGGGTGTCCCCATCAAACCTAAGCCCTGAGCTGAGACGGTGGCTGCCTGAAAAGCAAATTGGTAGCGAGCCAGAATGGAAGCAGAACAAGGCCACAAGCGCAGCTAGGAAAACTAGCGTCGCAAGCCTTGACCAATGTATGAAAGCCCTCGTGCAAGCGGACGCAGAATCAAAGGGTCAATTGCCTGCCCTGAACGCACAAGACACTCTCGAAAGGATGACCCTTACCCTTTGTGCAGTTTTCTCGTCGTCACGATAAAGCTGCATAATGGAAGGCATGACCGCAATCGATCTCTTCGAGTCACAGTTTGATTTCGCG
>JAEURO010000261.1 GCA_016788345.1 Chthonomonadaceae bacterium | reverse complement strand
AACCGCACCATGGGCACGAGGACGGGGTTGTCTCCAATGTACTCCACGACACGGTTTGCTTTGTTATAGACCGGAGCGATCATGTCGTATCGACTGACTTCGGTGACGATGACCGACTGGGTGAGCCAATTAGCGACCCTGGCCGCCTTTTGGCGTCCAGCGGCTGTGAACGTTCCACCTTGCGGAGTGTAAATCGCGTCGACGCCCGGCAAGAAGGCAAAAAATGCGGGATCGTCAATGTCATCGGGCACGCCGTCGTTGTTGGCGTCTTGGAACAATGCTGTGTTAACAACATAGCGGCCGGCGTTTCGGTCCCAGACCTTGGTTTGAACCTGGGCGCGATAAAGGACATAGAGATTGTCCTGCTTTCCGCCTTTGGACATCAGCAATCCGTCGTAAGGGTTGTTGTAGAGCCCTGGGCCAGCAGGGTCACCTGCCCCGTCAAACTGAAGGGGTGCCCTCAGTCCAACGAAATATCTGACCATCCCCATTCCGCTTGTGCTGGGGAGGTTGACTTGGCCCTTTGGTGCCCGGATAGTAGGGTCGTACTTTCCGGAGTCTGGATCGCGAAACGCTCCCGGTGTTCCATTGAGGTTTTCTCGGTCGCTCGGATCGCCTTGTGCCGGCTGCAAGATGTCTAGCTTCATGTAAGTTAGGGTCGTTGCCACTGCCGGAACACTGTTCCTGCCTGGCGTGACCACAGAGATCGCACCCAGGAGTCCTGTGTTGTCGCGGATACCTGCGCCATTTCCGACCTCGCGCTCAATCTTCCTGATGAGGCTCCGGGCCAAGTCTTGTGCGCTCGCAAAGGCCTGGGCCGCCTTAGTAAGATTGAAGCCCTGGATGACCGGGACAAAAATGATGGTCAGGAGAATGGCTGTCAGGGCCATCACTACGAGCAGTTCGGTCAATGTAAAACCAGATCTCTTGTTCATGACTATCGACCTCCTACTTGAAGGCTTTCGCTTTCTGTCCTGCGCCAGTTCCTCATCCAGACTTCAAGTTCCTCATAGTTCTTGACCGGATCGGCCCCCAGATTAAACTTGGACGGGTTCCACATGACACGGACTTTCAGGCTTGCTCCCCGTACCCTTCGGACCGAATACCCTTGACTAGCGTCGAACACGACTGATTGGACTGTGTCGGTCGGATGCAGGTTCCGCCAATAGTCAGAAGCCACCTTACCGACGTCTGCCCTGGCCAACTGCGCTCCGTTGACGCTTTGGATGTCGACGATCTGAAGCTCTTGGTCATAGAGAGGCAGGCTGAATGTGCCGAAATTGTTCGTCGTCACGGTCAGCCACATTTCACCTGCCACGACTTTTTGTCCGAGGTCAGAAGGCGGGAAATAGAGTTTGTCAGTGT
>JAEURO010000260.1 GCA_016788345.1 Chthonomonadaceae bacterium | reverse complement strand
AACATCCCCGGCTCGACGGTGGACACCTACGGCTGGAACGCGCGGTGGGGCTATTACTATGACTCCGAGACGGGGCTCTATCTATGTCAGCAGAGGTACTACGACTCAAACCAAGGTAGGTGGCTGAACCGTGATCCTATCGGTTATGCAGGTGGGGTAAACGTTTATGGGTACTGCGGAGGGAGTCCAGTTGGTTGGGTTGACAGCTCCGGCGAGAATCCGTTCCTACTGGTTGTAGCTCTTATCATTCTGACAACGGTTCCGGCCGAAGCCCCTACAGGGCAAGAAGCGCCCGGAGACTTTGATCGCCACCGGACGGAGTGCGCTGAACAAAGTCTCGCAATTGCATCGCTTGTCTATTCTGGAGGCGGCTTTGTTAGCGGACTACTGAACGGGATTGGTAAGGCGACCATGACTGTTACTCGTTGGGGCGATGCAGGGTTGAAGACGGGCCAATGGGTGCAGCAAGGAGAAGGCGGTCTTTGGAACTGGATCAAGTCCGGCAAGATTCAGCCTGGGAAGGAGTATGTGCCAGTTGGGCAAAGCACCACTTATGTCGTACCAAAGAGTGAAGTGGTATGGCCAAAGGGCTGGGGATGGGATGGATGGTGGAAGGGGCTCTTGGGTCAGAGAAAGTATGTGGGGCCACCAATTCCAAAATGACAATTGTTCAATGGGCCCTCTCGACCATCCTGGCACTCTTTGGTGCCTACATTTGGGTTCTCAACTTTACGATATTCATTCGGGCCATTAGACTTCCAAATGAGAGATCACCATCCATTGCCCCAATTGTAGGAGGAGCTGCACTTGCTTTTGGTTTTGGTATTTGCCCGCTTCCTGGAATGCTCAATAAGGCTTGGATACCGTTGGTCATTGATCCAGTGCTTCTTTTTGTCTACTACGGTCTGATCCATCTTACGCATGCCAGGTCTAGAGGCGAGTGACTGATTGGATCTAGGATCCCCTGCCGATGTCAGCGGCAACGGCCTTGCCGTGACCTACTTCGACGACGGGGCGGAGAACCGTCGCACTTTGCCCAATGGGGCCTACACCGACCACACCTGGGACGACCTGCGCCTGCCCGCCAGCGTGAAGAACTACGACGGGACGAGCAGCCGCACGCTCAAGAGCCAGTTCGACACCTTCACCTATGACGGCGTGTTCAACATGACGGGGCTGACGACGAGCAACAACGCGGTTGCGGCCTTCAATGGGACGAACACCTGGGCTTACGACAGCAAAGACCGGCTGACCGGTGACGCGCTGACAGGCGGGGCGGCGTACTCGCTGACCAACGCCTATGACTCGGCTGGCAACCCGACCACCTATCGCAACGTGGCCAGCCAGACTTTCAACGCGGACAACCAGAAGACGGCTTCGGGCACGTTCGTCTACGACGGCAACGGCAACCCGACGACCTACGCGGGGGGTACGCTCACTTTCGACCCGATGGA
>JAEURO010000025.1 GCA_016788345.1 Chthonomonadaceae bacterium | reverse complement strand
TCACGCCGTCTACGCCCACCCTATAGTGGACACCCAGTTTGTCGATCCACGGCACGAACTCCACGAGTTGGAAGTGGTAGGTGCCAGACTGAAACTTACCTACAACCACCAAACTGACGGCGAAGGCTGCTAGGCTGATGACGAGTGACACAGACTTGATCGCCTTCGAATACTGCTCAGGGATCATGGCAACCAAAATGGCACCCAACAAGGGAATGCCCATGAGGACGCTGAGGAGTCCAAATCCGGTGGGTTGCGTCACTTGCCGAACCCTACCTCGCTTCGCTTTGCAGCAAAGCTGACGGTTACGGCCAGGAACGAAGCGAACAGAGTCATGCCGCACAAAAAGTCGACCGGCAACTCTGGAAATGGAAAGAGCTTGTGGCCAGAGGCTTTGTATGCTGTGTGAGCCACGAGTGAAGCGGTCAGGCCCAGTGCCCCCAACCATTTGAGGCCAGTGCAAAGGGCGGAAGACTTTGGAAATGTCAGGAGGGGCGTCCGCTTCATTTCGCACCAACCGTCAGGACATAAATCAAGTATCCGATAAAGGCCACGATGCCGATTTGCATGAACAGCGCATATGAGCGGACGTTACCAGTCTGAGTCTGTCTGACAAGTCCCCCTAACAGCTTAGCTAGCCCACCAACCATGTTGACGGCCCCATCAATAATGTTCTTATCAATCCAGGCGGAAACAGTTCCAATGCCGCCCCCAGCCCGAACAGAACCGTCCGAGAGGACATTGTCTATGCCCCACTGACGCCCGGCCCACCGCTGGATCGGGTTCCATTTTGAAAGGTCGAAACCTTCCCACGTCGGCAGCTTCTTGGCCCAAAGCCACCATCCAACTGCAATTCCGCCGAGCGAAACCACAAACGAGAGAACGATCAGTACAGATTTGGAAAGTGGCCCATCATGCGATTCGGCCGCATGGTGGCCCGTAAGCCAAGTCTTCAGCACATGCCCGTTCTCAAGCCAGGCTCCAACCCAAAAGAGCGAGAACACTGCCAAAACTGCCAGCGGCACCCACATCAAGGCTGGCACCTCGTGCGGCTTATGATGGCTGTCAAGCTCGTGATGGTGCTCGTGCTCTTGAGCCTGGTCAATCATCTCCTTGTCTGTATAGAAAAAGCCGTGCTCGTCTGGCCCATGGTCATCATGGGCATGGACCGCATGGTGCGAGGCGTCATGGTTTGAATGCACGTGCCCAGTGTCGGTGATGAGTTTCCACCGCTCTTCTGGGTTAAAGAAGGTCAGCAGCAGCATTCTAGTCATATAGCAAGCTGTGAGTGCAGCGACAAAGAAACCGACCCATCCCGCGACCTGGCCCGCCGTGAATGGCCCTAGCATCAAACCGTGGGTGGAATTTACAGCTGGCTCTAGGATCGCCTCTTTTGACCATGCGCCGCTTGACACGAAAGGCACGCCAACGATGGCGATCCACCCCATGAGCATCGTGATGAACGTGATAGGCAGGTACTTTCGCAAGTTGCCATAGTTGCGCATGTCTTGGTTGTGGGCCATGGCATGGATCACAGCACCAGACCCCAAGAAGAGCAGCGCTTTGAAGAACGCATGGGTGATCACATGGAACATGCCAGCCCAGAACGCACCGACCCCACACCCAATGAACATGTAGCCAAGTTGGGAGACAGTCGAGAAAGCCAAAACCTTCTTAATGTCAGACTGCCCAAAGGCGATGCTTGCACCAATGAGGGCGGTAAGCGCACCGACTAGAGCGACGATTCCCATCGCCGTCGGCGAAGCGAGGAACCACACGCTCATTCGGTTGAGCAAGTAAACGCCCGATGTCACCATGGTTGCGGCATGAATAAGGGCTGAAACGGGTGTCGGGCCAGCCATCGCGTCTGGCAGCCAGACGTAAAGAGGAAATTGCGCCGACTTACCCATCGCACCTACGAAAAGCAAAAGCGCGATGGCCGTGGCCATCGCTGGGTTTCGCGCCAAGATCTCAGTCGCGTGCGGCAAGATGACATCATAGCTGAGCCAACGTTGGCCTTCGATACCAACGATGTCCTTTGAACTTGCAACCAAGCTCAAGATGCCGAACATGCCGAGAGTGAACCCCCAGTCGCCCACCCGGTTGACAATAAATGCTTTGTTCGCGGCTTTAGAATTGGCCAAATCTCTGAACCAAAAACCGATAAGCAAGTACGAACAGAGCCCGACCCCTTCCCATCCCATAAAGGTCATCACCAAGTTGTTGCCCAACACAAGGATAAGCATTGCTGCGATAAACAGGTTGAGATATGTGAAAAACCTTGGAAAATCTTTTTCCTCGGACATATAGCCGACCGCGTAAAGGTGGATGAGCGATCCAATTCCAGTGATGATCAAGACCATCGTCATTGACAAGGTATCGATCCGAAATTCGAAGGGAATATGGATGCTCTGGAGCTTGATCCAGTCAAAAAGATTAAGGACGACGACTCGCGACTCTTCGGGCAACTGGACGAGTTGCAGGGTCGCGCTCAGGCCAAAAAGGAAGGCGGTGGCGATTGGGAGGACTGCCAGCGCCCCACAAGCGAGTCGGCCACGTTTTGCGCCTAGCCCATCCACAAGGCTCTTGCCACCAAGCGCTTGGAACAAGAAGCCAGCCAGCGGGAGGAACAAGATCCACCACACGTTTGTGAAATCTTTCATCCTCGTAGCACGCTCACTTCATCCAAATCTGCATTGTTTTTGAGTCTAAAGATGGCCATGATAATGCCGAGTCCAACTGCAACTTCCGCGGCAGCGACAGCCATCACAAAGATGACTGCGATCTGCCCGCCCATGGCTCCGTTGACAGCTTGAGACTCAGAGATGTTAGGCATCGTGCCATAACGGGCAAAAGCCAGGAAGGTGAGATTGACTGCATTCAGCATCAATTCGATGCACATAAAGACAACAACCGGGTTTCTTCGCACGACCACACCCACGCCGCCAATCATGAAAAGAAGGAGCCCAAGCGTCAAAAACCAACTTAACGGAACGTCATTGACCATTCATATCCTCCTCTTCGCCAACAATATCGAGCCTACGACTCCGATGAGGAGCAGCAAGCTGGTGACCTCAAAGGGCCACGAGAATGTCGTGAACAGCACTGAGCCCACGGCTTCCGGTTTCCCGAGATCAGATGTCACTGCCGGATTGGCTGTCATGTTCATCGGCAAAACAATGGATTGAAAGACTACTGCAAAGAGCGCGATTCCAAACATCCAGGCAAGCGGCGACTTGATGTCTATGCCAACTTTTTTTGACAGGTCGTGCCCTCTCAATTGCAACATCATGATGACGAAGAGAAAGAGGACCATGATCGCTCCGGCATAGACCATGATTTGCGTGATCCCCAGAAGCTGGGCCCCGAGAGAAAAGTAGACGAAGCCCAAGACAAAGAAGCAGAGGACAAGAAAGAGCGCCGCCCTGACAGCGTTAGCTCCAAATGCGACAACACCAGCAGCCCCAAGGAGGGCGACAGCAGCCATGACAAGGAACGCGATTTGGTTACCGGTCATGGCTGGTTAGGATCCACCATCCTTATGGTCCGTGTCACGTCGGCTTCGCTCATGCGGACGCGTCGCCCACCCACCGAGAGATCTGACCTCTTATTCAACGCGGCGAGGTTCAGGTAGAGCACATAGGCGACTAAGAGGGCCAATCCAAAGACCGCCCATCCACCCCAAATCCCGGACGCCCTTGTTGAAACAATCCAAAGACCGACGATGACGAAATTGACTACCGCAAGTGGCAGCAAGGTCTTCCAGCCAAGATTCATGAGTTGGTCATACCGTAGGCGCGGAAGCGTGGCCCGCAGCCAAATGAAAAATGTGATGCCACCCGCGCATTTTCCGAGAAAAGTAAGCGGGCCCAGCCAATAGTTCGCCCAAGCCATCCAACCATAAAAGCCCACTTGTGGGTTCGAAGTAGCAAGCCGCTCCCAACTAACGGGCAGCAAATTGGGCCCGCCCAGGAACACCGCTGCAAACACACCACTGAAGAGGAACATGGCTGCGTATTCACCCATGAAGAACACCGCGAACTTCATGCTCGAATACTCCGTGTGATAGCCTGCGATGAGCTCGTTCTCAGCTTCTGGAAGGTCGAATGGGGCCCGGTTTGTCTCTGCGACCATGCAGATCAGGAATATTGTTGCACTTATTGCACCGAACGGAGTCAAAAGAAACCAGTTCTGTAACGGGCTCACCGCGCCCCAAAGTGGCGCCTCTTGTTGGCGGACCATCTCGGGCATCCGGAGCGAACCGGAGGCCATCGCCACGCAAGCCAGCGACATCCCCATGGCAAGCTCGTAGCTGATCAGCTGGGCACTGGCCCGCAATCCGCCCATGAGCGAATACTTATTGTTGCTAGCGTAACCGGCTAGGACCACACCATAAACTCCCAAGCTCGAAATGGCCAAAACGTAAAGTAGGCCAATATCGATGTTCGCAACTGGAGTCAGGTGGCTGTATAGGCCGCCGACCACTTCTGAGAACGGCAAGTAGCCGGACCCCCAGGGCAATGTCCCACCAATCGCAAACGCTGGAAAGAGAGCTATCGCTGGAGCCCAAAAGTAGATCTTTCTGTCAATGTCCGCGGGGGTGATGTCTTCTTTCAGAAAGAGCTTGACCCCGTCCGCAATAGGCTGCAGCAAGCCGAAAGTACGGACTTTCTTGCCTCCGAGCAGCGGAATCCTGTCTGGAAACGTAACTGTCCCTGTTCGATTCGGCCCGATCCTGTCTTGCATCCAACTCAGCAAGCGTCGCTCCCACCAGATCAATCCTGGCACGAGCATGAGGATTGGCAGGACCAGCAAAAGCACGCGGATCAAGGCCAACAGGGTAGGCCCATGGATTCGCAAGCCAAGAACAATTGCGTCCTTGCCTTGCCCTAGTCCTTCAATCCATTGAGAGATGTCCACGTGCGGCTCCTGAC
This sequence comes from Chthonomonadaceae bacterium, assembly GCA_016788345.1. GTDB lineage: Bacteria > Armatimonadota > Fimbriimonadia > Fimbriimonadales > Fimbriimonadaceae > JAEURO01. The sequence goes on along the minus strand of JAEURO010000025.1, from coordinate 14,129 downwards.
TTTACCCGGGATCAAGTCGATTTGACGGGCGTCTGCTCTGGACTGGACGAATTGTTGACAGACGGCACGTCGACCATCTTGAAAACATTTAGTTGCGCAATTTCGGCCCAGACTTCCTTCGCGTTGAAATAGGGTTGGCTTGGGTTCATCCGCAACAAGCATTCTGCGAAAATCCTCCAGGCAGGTTTGCATTCGCCGGGGGCACTTACGGAAGTTGACATCCACTGTGCCCGTCCTTCGCAGTTCGTCCAACTACCGTCCTGCTCGGCCGGAAGGGACATGGGAAGGACAACGCTGGCATAGGACAAGCTCTCGCTCATGTGTGATGCTTGAACGACAACAAACTCGGCACGCTCAAGGGCCTTGCGACCCGCCTCAAATTGCGCCACGTCTATATCGACGATCCAGAGGCTTTTCATAGAACCGTCCAGGAACTCCCAAGTCGCCTTGCCCTCACCGTGAGCGGTGAACCCAGTCAAATGCGCACCCATCGCGTTGGCTCCCGTGGCCCATACGTTCAGTTCGGCCCCAGATTTCTCGCAAAGCCCGGTCAAAAAGTCTACCATCGCCTGTCCATCTGTCCCATTGAAAACAGAGTCAGACAAAATGACCGCGCTATCTGCGTCCAATGTCCAAAGCTGGGCAGTTTCCTTCAAGGCGGACAGGGATTTGCCAGGTTCATAGCGCACGGAACTCTCTGCAAAGAGGTCGACTTCGGTCTGTTTCTCCGAGATGACACTGACGCTGGCCCCATGTTTTGCCCAAGCTTTTCGAACCCGAAGGTACACGATTGGCAAGTCCGCCGCCAAATCTGTCGCCACAACGAATATCTTCTTCTTAGACTCCAATCCTTCTATGGTCGAATCCGACCGGTATGTCCCGGAATGTTTGGTCCATCTGTGGTCCAAATTTTTCGATCCAAAAACAGTTCCGAACAGCTTTTTCATCAAATAGAGGCCTTCGTTCGAAACACCGGGCCCGACCAATCCTGCGCTCTCTGATCCTTTATCCAGAAAAGCCTTGCCAATCTCGTCGTATGCTTCGGACCAGCTACACGGCATAAGTCGGTCGTCTCTCCTAATGAGAGGGACCGTCAGCCTGGTTGACGAATTATAGTGGTCGTGACCAAACTTGCCCTTGTCGCAGGTCCATTCTTCATTGATGCCCTCATGCGTCCTGCCATTGATCCGGACGAATTTTCCGGCCCTATGGTCAAACCAAACGTTGCACCCATTCGAGCAGTTCGTGCACACAGCCTTGGACGTCTCCAAATCCCAAGGACGGGCCCTAAATCTGTACTTAGCTGAAGTCAAGGCGCCGACAGGGCAAATCTCTATCACATTGCCACTAAACTTCGACTCGAAGTCCAAGAGTTTGAAAGTGGACGGCTGCATTTCAGCCCCTCGGAAGCGGAACGCCAGTTCGTGTTCTCCGCTGATTTCTTCTGTGAACCGGACACACCTTCCGCATTGGATGCAACGCTCCAGATCGAGCGTGACATATTGACTCAGCGGAAACGCCTTTGGCAAGTGTCGCTTGAACTCTAGGAACCGAGATGTGGAAGGGCCATAAGCCAACGTGTTGTTCTGCAGCGGGCATTCCCCTCCCCGGTCGCAAATTGGACAGTCCAAGGGGTGGTTAATGAGGAGAAACTCTAGGACGCCCCTTCTGTCCCTATGCACGGCTTCAGAATCTGTGAGCACCACCATGCCGTCGCTCGCAGGCAAGGTGCACCCGGCCTGTGGTTTCGGCATCATTCGCACCGATCCGTCGGCTTGCTTGAAACCCACTTCGACGAGGCACATCCGGCACATGCCCACTGGTTTCATTCGCGGGTGGTAGCAGAACACCGGAATCTCAAGACCGATCCTCTTGACCGCCTCGACGATCAACTCTCCCTCTGGCACCTGGAGGTCGACACCATTGACCGTGACGTTGACTTGCTTGACGCCTCCTGTCTCAGACATTTCCGACCAGTTTAGCCCAAGTGGAGTGAGCCCTGCAGTGGTCCGGTCGTGACTTATGTCTGCTCCGCAGAATTACCGGTTTTGCTATCCGACACTTTGTTTGGATCACCCAATTCGCTTCGTCAATCCTTTTGTCCCAGCTTAAGACTTTCCTGAATTGCGTTAATTATTATAACTTTCTTATTAATTATGCGTGGCATAGTTTTTGACCTCTACAGGAAAAAGCGTGTATCATGTCTATCGTCTCTTGAAGGCGTCACCTTGCCTTGAGGGATCGTTGATAGCCGACCTCATTTGAAGGTTGGCAAGACACACTGACCTTTTACGGAAACTTTATGAAAAAGACTAGCTTGCTTTTGAGCTTCCTGGTAGCCGGTGCCCTTAGCGTTTCTGCCCAAGACATGGGTGGACGCATCAAGGGCGTCAGCACTGTTGGAGCTAAGGGAATCACCGTCTCGGTCGGGGAAATTATGAAAAACCCCGAAATCCGAGCGCCGTATTCCCGTATTTTTGAGCACATGCGCGAAACCCAGGCTGAAGAAGCCCTCGAGCGCATCTCTGGTGCAGACGTCGCGAACCCCTATGCCCTGCCTGGCAACAGGTACCCCCTGACCCCGGACAAGGGCCTCGGAACGGGAGACGAAGTCCGCCTCTTTAGCCCACAAACGATCGGTACGACCTTTACGTCTGACCAATCTGGCGCGATTTTTCCACCTGACACGACAGGAGCTGTCGGCCCCACCCAAGTCATGTCGACGACCAACAACCGGGTCAAAGTTTTCAGCAAAACTGGCACGGTCGCGCTTAACGTGACACTAGACTCGTTCTTCAACTCAGTTCGAAACGGATCTGGCACCTCTGACCCTCGCGTCACTTTTGACCGGATCACGAACCGCTGGTTCGTCCTGGCCATCAATGTGTCGTCCCCCAACCGGATTCTATTGGCCGTGTCTAACGGACCGACGATCACGGCGACGACCAACTTCACGTTCTTCTTTGTGCAAGTGGCAGGTGGCTTCTGCGACTACGAATCTATGGGCGTCGACAATAATGGCGTATACATTGGCGAAAACACGTTCAACACGGCCCTCACTGCTTTCCTAGGAACGACTCTAACTGTCATCCAAAAGAGCAGCGTGCTCGGCGCAGGACCGATCTTTTCGACCCGATTCAGCATCGGCGGCACTGGTACTGCCAATAGCTTGGCCCCTCGAGGCGTCGACAATGACGATCCTTCGGCCACGGAAGGGTATGTGGTTTCAACGTGCGTGAGCACTCAGAGCCGCGTTAACTTCCGCAAGATCTTCAACGCGAACACCACGACGCCGACGGTTTCGGCAAGTGACACTGTCATTAACTGCCCAACAACCGCTTCGCCCATCACACCTCCGATGAATGGTAGCGTGAGCCCGGACACCCTTGGCAACCGCATATTCCACGTGCAGATGCACTTGAACCGAAAGACCGGTGCTCGAACGATCCACTTGGCCTACAACACCAGGTGCGACGTCAATGGCAATGGTGGAGCGGGCGACCGCGACGGCATTCGCTGGCTCCAGATCAATCCGAACGTTGGCGGCACTGCCACCCTGTTACAAGCCGGAACCTCATGGGATCCAGCTGCGACGGGCTTCCTCTACTATTGGATGGGAAGTTGTGCCATGAGCGGCCAGGGCCACCTCGCCATTTCAAACAATGCGTGCAACTCGGCTACTTTTGCCCAGATCCGGGCAGCTGGCCGACTTCATGGCGACGGGGCTGGCCTGACGCAGCCATCGTCTCTGGCCTTTCAAAGCACGACGGGCTACAATCCCGGCCTTAGCCGATGGGGCGACTACTCAGCCGTGGCACTTGACCCGGCTGACGACCAAACCATGTGGGCGTTCCAAGAGTTCGCCGCGACAACGACCCAGTGGGGGACTAAGGTCATCAAGCTGATCGCCCCTCCACCGTCACCTGTCAATTCGGTCACTCCTAACACTCTTAGCCCGGGACAGACAACAAACCTCACCATCAACGGCAACCTTGTTGCGGGTTCGGAGTACTTCGACACAGACGCCTCCTATCCAAACCGACTGGTTTGCGCATTTGACAGTGACATCACGGTCAATTCGGTCACGTTCACGCACAGTAACGTACAGCAGATCGTGCTGAACGTCACAGTTGCGGGCGGAGCGGCGGCTGGCCCACGCAACCTGACGATCACGAACCCAGACGGCCAGGCCGTGACTGCCAACGGAGCTGTCACGATCTCTGGCGGCCCTTCGACCGAAACTCTGGCGCCGACGAGCGAGCAGATCATCCTCGGTACGACCGGCGGCGGTGGCAACCTTGCTAGCTGGGCGGCCGACGATAGTAACGCACGAACAATCTGTAAGTTCTTTGTCCCGTTCCCGACGTCACCATTCATCCGCTGCAACTTGAACTTCACAACTACGAAGACGGCGCCAACGGCGGTCAACTTCAACGTGAAGATCGCGAGCAAGACCGGCGGCACGCAGACGATGACTCTGTATGTCCAGGACAAGACCAACTCTAACTTCGTGGCGACAAGCGTTGTCGGTGCGACGCTGAACATCGGCCAGACCTACTCTGGCGCGGCTTCAGGCACCTTGTCCAACTACGTTGGTGGCGGTGGAGCCATGACCGGCCAGATCGAAGTCTCGGCCGTAGGCTTCCAATCGGTCGCGTTCCCGTGCATCGGGTTCGAGTTCGGCCAAATGGTAGTCACCGGCTAAAACAGGTCACGACGGCCTCCTCTTGGACTTCGGTCTAGGAGGAGGTTTTTTTGTCACTCCTCATCGCTGTAAGGGTGGATCCAGTGCAGCGTTGACGCCTGGACTTTGTCAATAAAGAGCACTCCGTCCAAATGGTCGATCTCGTGCTGGACGACCCTGGCTGACATACCGGTCATTTCCAAAGTCATCTCGCGCCCCTTCCGGTCCATGGCTTCTACCACCACGGTTTCAGGCCGTTCAACGTCCCCATAGAGCCCAGGAATGCTGAGGCACCCTTCTTCGCCGACAGCCGTGCCAGAAGAGGACACGACCTTAGGATTGATTAAGGCCATTTGCTTACCTTGCGGCGCAATCACTATGACGCGCTCATGAATCCCAAGTTGCGGGGCGGCCAGACCCACGCCATGTGCCTGGCGCATGATCCTCAGCATCGAATCAACCAAGATTTGTTGCTTCTTAGTGACTTTCGCCACTGCTTTCGAGGGCGTCCTTAAGGCATCGTGCGGAAACTTGAGGATCGGGTGGTCTTTGTCATAGACATACAAATACTTGTATTCGTCGGGCACCACGATGGTCATGTCTGGCCTCAATTATGGCTTCGAGGCTGAAGCCGGCCAAGGCCGTTCCGCATCGGGGATACTGTCACTGTGGTCAGGGTCGAACGCCTCGGCAAGCGGTTCGGAGCTCATTGGGTGTTCCGGGGGCTTAGTTTCCAGGTCAAATCTGGTGACTGCCTCGTCGTGCTTGGCTCCAACGGCTCAGGCAAATCCACCCTGCTCAAAGTTCTGGCTAGCCTTGCCTCGGCAAGTGAAGGCAGAGTGGAGACATCGTCTGGACTTAAACTGGGCTACGCATCGCTCGACATGTCGCTCTATTCACACCTGACCGCGCACGAGCATGTTGACCTGCTTGGAAAACTGAGGGCTTGTCCGGTAGACGCGGACAAGGTGCTTGGCTCGGTTGGGCTATCCGTCAGCCGCGACAAGCTTGTCGGGCAGTTTAGCACCGGAATGAGGGCCCGCCTCAAGTTGGCCCTCGCGACCGTGCATCAGCCAGATCTCCTGATGCTCGACGAACCGACCGCCGCTTTGGACGAGGCAGGTCAAGACATCGTTGAGTCTGTTGTTCGAGGGCAATTGTCCCGAGGGGCGGTTGTGCTCGCGACTAACGATAAGAAAGACAGGAGGCATGCGACTCATGAACTCGAATTGGCTGGCTAAGTCGTGGGCCGTGTTCCAAAAGGAGTGGCGCTCAGAGATGAGGTCGAAACATGGCCTTTACACATCGATTCTCTTCAGTTTACTGGCTGTCATTGCCATGTCTTTTGCAGCGTTTGGCTCGCCACCAAAGCCAGACATCGCAGCAGGAATGCTCAGTGTCACATTCCTTTTTTCGGCGGTCGTCGCACTCCCCAGGACTTTCTTGGCCGAAGACGAGAACAATACCTTTGACATGATTCGCCTTGCTGCCGAGCCATCGGTGCTCTACTTCGGAAAGCTAATGTACAACGGGGTCCAGTCTCTGCTTTCATGCCTGGTACTTGGAGTTGTGTTTGTAGGCGTGACTGGCACGTCGGTCCGAGACCCTTTGCTGTTCGCCTCGGCGTGTGTCCTCACCTCGACGTGTGTCGCAGGAGGAGTGAGCTTGTGCGGAGCCATCGTCATAGGGTCGGACAACCGGTGGCTACTGGGAACGGCCGCCGCGGTTCCAGTGATGTTGCCGCAGATTTTCCTTGGGATGGGCGCGTTGAGGACGAGTTTTGGCTCTGGCATGGCGACGAACGGCTGGAGCGCGGCGATCGGTCTGGCTGGCTGGTCGCTCGTCCTCTGGTCGGCGGGACCAGTGCTCGCGCCCTCTGCATGGAAAACCGACAATTCGATCGGCTAGCGGTACAATTTTTTCATGGCCAATGTCGCTGGGTCTTCAAAAGTGCTCGCGGGCCAATCCAGCCAAGAGCTCCAGGGTTTGGCCAAACAATTGAGCGAGCCTGCTTACAGGGGCCGGCAACTTGCGAATTGGATCTACAAGAAAGGCGCGGTCGAATTCGGACAGATGACAGACCTGCCGTCCAATTTTCGGCGGAGCCTGGAAGATACGTTTGTAGTGACAGGGTTGGCCACAGTGTCCCACCAAAGATCGAAGGACGAGGTCGACAAGCTATTGGTGCACAGCGGGGACGATCAGGTCTTTGAGTGCGTCCTGCTTCCCTATCGGGACCGGGTCAGCTGTTGCTTAAGCAGCCAAGTGGGGTGCCCTATGGGGTGCACGTTTTGTGCGACTGGCCTGGGTGGTTTTGATCGAAACCTCTCCGTCGGCGACATCGTTGGTCAATATCTTTTGCTCCAGTCCTTGACGTCCCGCCGGATAGGCCATGTCGTCTTTATGGGAATGGGCGAGCCGCTACTCAATCTGGGCACGGTCGTGGCAGCGATGAGAGTACTCCACGAAGAGGTCGGTCTAAGCTACAGGCACATCACAGTTTCGACCGTCGGGTTGGTACCCCAGATCCGGGCGCTTGCTGAACTTGAACTTCCGATCCACCTGGCGTTGTCGCTCCACTCACCCTTCGACGCCATACGCAACGAACTCATGCCAGTCAACCATAAGTGGCCCGTCGCGGAGGTCGTCCAAGCGATGAAAGATTATGCCCGCAAGACAGGCCGAAAGGTGACCTTTGAATACCTGGTCATAGACGGCGTCAATGACACCGCCGAGCAGGCAAAAGCGCTCTCCCAGCTAGTTCGTGGAGTCTCTTGCGTCGTCAATCTGATCCCGTTTAACTGGGTCGATACAGGTCATGGGTTCGCCCGTCCTGACCAGGCGAAGGTCGCGGAATTTCGTAAAGTGTTGGAGTCAAGTGGGGTCAATGTCACACAACGGGTGGAACGCGGACATGACATCGCCGCCGCTTGTGGCCAGTTGGCGGGCCAGCATGCAGGACGGTTTGCCAAGCGAGACCGGCTCGTCGCGCTTCAAAGAGCCATTCCAATCGACCAATGAAACTTGACTCGTTCTTAGCAGTCCTCAACAGGTGCCCATTGGTCGTCAGCGTCCAAGCGTCAGTAGGGTCTCCTCTAGCGGACACGGGCGCACTTCTAGGTCTTGCCAGGGCCTCGGTGGGACAAGGGGTCAAGGTCTTACGCCTGGAAGGCACAGATTCAATTTCGACGATAAAGTCGGAGACAGGGGCGATTGTTATTGGCCTCGTCAAACGTAGCTACCCAGGGTCTGGCGTTTACATATCTCCAACATTCACAGAAGTCAAGGATCTGTTGGACACAGGCTGCGAGGTCATTGCTGTCGATGCGACTTCGAGGCAACGGCCAGGAGGTTGCATGCTCGAGGACCTCGTCAGCCAGATTCATGTCGCCGGCAGGCTCGTCATGGCAGACTGCGACTCGCTAGAAACTGCGCTCCATGCTGAGAGCCTTGGCTGTGACCTCATTTCGACAACCTTATCCGGTTATGTTGATGAATCTGCGAGTTCGAACTACCCCGACCTCGACCTTGTCGCCAAGATAGGCCGTTCATGTAAGACCCCTGTCTTAGCGGAGGGCCGGTATGCCACGCAGCACCAAGTAAGGTCAGCGCTCTTTTCTGGTGCTTGCGGTGTGGTCATAGGTGGAGCAATAAACGACTCCGTCAAGCAAACGAAACACTTCTTAGCAATAACCTCCGAGCCGCGCACTAACGTCGCTGCCGTAGACATTGGCGGGACATGGATCCGGTTTGCGGAATTCCTTCCGAGCGGACGGATCCTTGACAAGGACTCGATTGCAAGACACGCAACCAACAAAGAAAGGCTTGAGTGGATTGCGAAGCGTTGTCATGCTCGTGGGCTTCGTAGGATCGGAGTGTCCAGCGGAGGTGTCATAGATCCGATTTCGGGCGAGACTCTGAGTTCAAAGCCTACTATTCCAGACAACGATGGGTTCCGTGCCCTAAATGAAACTTACGGACTTCAAGTCAGGGCACTCAATGACGGCCTTGCGACTGCATGGGGGCACGCCTGCCATGGACAATTCGCTGACAAAACCGTATTGACACTCTGCTTTGGAACTGGAGTCGGGGCGGGAGTTTCGGCCCACGGCAGACTCATGACCGACGTACGCGGAAACTACCCAAGGGTAAACGATCTCTTGCTTGCGGCAAGTCACATGACTATAGAACAAATTTTAGGCGGAGAGGCCCTGTCTGCCTCTAACCTAACAGGCGAACAACTGAACGAGGCGATCGCTAATGCGACCAAGGCAGTCTATGACTTGTTCTTACCCGAAGTGATCGTGCTTGCAGGCAGTGTTGGACTACGCCCAGGTGCCGTCGAGGCATCCGACAACTTATTGTCTGGACTCTGCCCTGTCGTCCCTTCACCATTTGGTGAAAATGCTGGCCTTCATGGTGCAGCCGCCTTGGCCCTTTCTCCACCGCCAGGGGTGTTTTCGCCGTGAACGTGGCTGTGGTCGGCGGCGGAACCATGGGGCTCTGCACGGCTCGGGAACTAGTTAATCGCGGTCACGCCGTCACAGTTTTCGAACAGCATGAACCCGGAACCATGTTCGGGTCGAGTTTTGGCCGTTCCCGGATTGTCCGTCAGGCCTATCCCGATCAGTTCTACACCGAAATCCTCCTATCTGGGCACAAGCTTTGGTACGAGCTTGAGGCCGAGTCTGGTGAAAAGTTTGTCCACGAAACCGGCCTCTTGTTCGTCGGTCCAAAGGACGGCACAGAGACTTGGGAAGAACTTGATGTCCTTCGGAACCTAGATGTTCCGCACAAGGTCTTGACAAGCCAAGACATCGAAAGCGTCCACTCGTGCATGACTCTCCAACCCAGCGAGATTGCGATCATGACATTGTCAGCAGGATGGGCGGACGTGCCTGCAATCCTCCGACACTTGAGGCGGCACCTTGAAGGCAAACAATGCCCAATAATGAACCAACGGATCACAAACTTGCCCGAACTCGGAAGGGAGTTTGATCGAGTCATCCTCGCGGCGGGAGCATGGGTTTCGAAGTTTGTCGATGCTCCCGTGACCGTCACACAGCAGACTTTTGCTTACCTAAATTTTACTTCGGTCGGCCCAGTTTGGATCGAGGGGTTCGGCGACCACATTTATGGGTTTCCAAGTGAGCCAGGCCAAGCCACTTCGAAGATTGGGTACCACACCGCGGGGCCCGTCCGGGATCCGGATTCACCTGACAGGACACCCGATCCAATGGCTCTCAATGCCATCTTGGAGGCGGCTAATCGCCGCTTCGATGGCACAAGAAGGGTTTTCGAGATTGTTGAGGCGGCCTCCTGCCTTTACACGTCAACGGCGAACGATGATTTTAGGCTTGCCTGGCTCGACGATAAGACACTCATGGTCAGTCCATGTAGCGGGCACGGGTTCAAATTTGGCCCCTGGATCGGACAGCTTGTCGCCAATCTTTTGTGCGGCGAAGACGACCTGGCAAACTGGCCACGGTTTCGATTCTAGGCTGCGGCCCGACCGCCGACAAGACAAGACTGGGTATGGGCGACGACTTGTGCGACCGCACTGGGGAGCTCGGCTTCATCGAGCCCAGCCAAATCGACAATTTCTGGGTTGAGGTCAGGTGGCACGTATTCACCTTCACCAAATCCGTTGCCCATTGCATAGTGGTCAGCCAACACCAAGCTGGCTGATCCGACTGGATCCGTCGGGCTGGCCACGGGGTCGCCAAAGCCACCAATTAGAGTAGAAAAGACGGTAGGCAACTTCCAGACTGCCAAGGCGGCTGTTGTCAGCGTCGTGACATTGTGGTTGTAGTTAGCAATGAAAGCCGAGTCAAAGGTTGTGCGCCGGACTTTAGCTTCGTTCGAGATTCGATCATAAACAGCCGGGTTGGCCGCTGCCAAGAGCCCCTTGCCCAAATCATGCAACACTCCGGCGGCAAAGACATCGTCGCCGTTGAGCGAGGTCGCAAATGGCCTTGTTTGCTTTCGACGAAGAAACACGTACTTAGCCATGATTCCTACGAAGGTGGAGTGCTGGACAAAACGCTTCGGATCTAAGGTCGATTTTGTCGCACCTAAGACTACAGACTGCATGAGCACAGACATGGCCACCGACTTGACGCCACGGACTCCCAAAGTGGACAGTGCAGACCGCACGTCTTGCACCGGGCGGTTTGACAAAGCATACAGCGGGCTTGATGCAGACCGAAGGAGGTTGGCCGTGAGGGCCGGATCGCTTGAGACTGTCTTGAGCACGTCCTGAGAAACAAGCTCTTGCTCCACCTGCTGGCAAAGACGCATCGCCGCGACAGGAACTTGGGGCAAGTTTGACTCGCATGAGAGCCGTGCGACCAACTGGTCGTAAGTCAGGAAAGCGTTCATAGGGCGGATTAACACAATTTTTGGCCCAACGAGCCTACATCCTTAGTCAGTCACATTGACATCGAAGTCTATAATCGTTCAGTTGAGTTCCAACCAACCTGAGGTGATCCGCAGCGCAGATTCGCTCGGCGACATGTTTTTTAAAAACTGTGAGAAGTTCGCTCACAAAGCCTTGTTCCTGGTGCCAGGCAAGGGCGGCCACAAGCCCGTCAGCTTTGGAGAAGCAAAAGAGCTGGTCCGACCGATTGCGGCTGATCTACGGCATCGGGGACTCAAGCAGGGGGACGCTGTGGCTCTGGTCTGTGAAACGTGTGTCGAATGGGCACTCGTCGACTGGGCGTGCCAGACCTTGGGTCTGGTGTTGGTCCCCATATATCCAACGCTACCAGCAGACCAAGCCCAATACATTGCCAGCGACTGTGGAGCCAAACTGGTCGTTGCCCAGGACGAAAAGCAAGCTGCCAAGTTTCCAGGCGTCGAGATTTTGGTCATCAAAGGGACAAATTGGGGCTCTGATTCGCCCCGGCTGGACGACGATGAGTGGGTTGAAGCATGCCGACAGGTCCAGCTTGACGACATAGCGACAATAATCTACACGAGTGGCACGACGGGCCAACCTAAAGGTGCGATGCTGACGCATCGAGGATTTCTGTCCTTGTCAGCTGATCTTTACGAATCGCACGGAATCGACGACACCGACTTATTTTTGTCTTTCTTGCCATTGTCGCACGTTTTTGAGCGGTTTGCCGGACATTTCTTGGCATTCTCGGTCGGGGCCTCAATCGCATACGTTGGTTCACTTGCTTCCCTTGCTCACGACCTTGCTAATGTAAAACCTACGATCATGTGCTCTGTTCCGCGGTTCTTTGAGAACATGCGAAGCCGGATTCTCGACGCCGTCGACAAGGGGCCTGCAATGAAGCGCAGACTCTTCCATTTGGCCCTCAACCAAGGTGTCGCTCGGGCCAAAGGACGGTTCGCTCCTCTCTACAGCCTGACAGACCGGTTGGTCGGGAAAACCGTCCGTTCAAAAACTGGGGGGAAGATCAAGTTCTTTGTCAGCGGGGGGGCGGCGCTGGCCCCAACGGTGTCGGAGTTTTATCTCGCATTTGGCATCAACATCCTGCAAGGCTATGGACTTACTGAAACGACTGCGGCTTCTAGCCTGAACCTTCCTGACGATAACCGTCCTTGGACAGTGGGTGTCCCCGTAAAGTGTGTCGAGACCAAGATTGCAAGTGACGGCGAAATCCTCGTGCGTGGTCCGTCTGTTATGAAAGGTTACTTTAACCTGCCCGATGACACGGCTGCGGCCATCGATTCTGAAGGATGGTTCCATACCGGGGACATTGGGGAGTTTGAGGGGCCGAACCTGAAGATCACCGACCGGAAGAAAGATCTGATCGTGTTGGCCAACGGCAAGAACATTGCCCCCCAAAAGATTGAGTCAGCCCTTAAAGAGAGCCCGATGATTGCCGAGGCCGTCCTCTTTGGCGACGGTATGGAGCACTGTGTGGCCTTGCTCATTCCCAACTTCGAACGACTCGAGGCCTGGGCCGCCGAGCACGGGCTCGATCGGGAGGGCGTCCTTGACTCTGACGAGACAAAGAGTCTCTTCAAAGCTGAAGTAGCCGCTGTGAATCAAACGCTAGCCGACTTTGAAAGAGTCAAGAAGCAGGCGGTCCTTTCCGAACCGTTCTCGATCGAAGGCGGTGAACTGACCCCGTCAATGAAGGTTAGGCGAAAAGTCGTCAGGGAAAAATACAAACAGGTTCTTGTGACTTTGGGTCTTGATGCTTAACCCCCGAGGTGGATCTGTCCATCGAACTCGCTCTCTGCTCTTTTCAAAGACTCAAATTCGCTGAGGGCAGAGTCAAGCGTTTCCAAGCTCTCAAAGGAACCATGTGTCGCGGAAGCTAGATGAATCTCCCCAGATTTTGATTCGACGAGCCGGGCCAGCTTGTCCAGGCGGTCTGTGATAACCAGCCCGTGCCGTGCCATTGCGGGGCCGTGTGGGCTTTGATGCGCGTAGGCTTTCCAGTCCGCGCTCACCAGTTCTTTGAGGCTGTCCAGAGTCTGAGGGACATTGAACTCAAGAATCCTTGACACGACCCCTTTGACATCGTCACCTCGGCTCCGTTGGGGCTCACCGATACATTGAGACGCCATGACGAGCAAGTCCCGCATACCCTCGTCACTTGCACGAATCGCCTGATCTTTGAGCTGTGATAAGTAAGGAGGCAAGTCTGCCCTTCCCCACTCCGGGCCAGTTAGGCCCTCTCGAACTCGTCCCCAAGAGCGGGCCGCAGACTCCAAGAGTTCGATGGCCACCGGATCAATTCGATGGAACAGTTGGTTCTCCATCTCAAGTTTCGTGACTTGGCTAACAGCTTGTTCGAACTTCAACTGCCTGATCATGGCCGCATCACGCCCCCTAGAAGTGGACTTTAGTGCGGTCGCTCCAGTGAGAACAGCAAACGTCGCGCTCAAAACGCCCAGCGGTAATGTGACCAGGGAGCGTCTTATAGGCTCGAAGACTAAGCTTAAGACGAGAGCCAACGAACTTGCGGCAAACAGGCTAAGCCACACCGGTACTCGGCGGACTTTTGCCTTGTAGACTTCGTTAGTCGCAAACCGAACATACTTCTGCAGCTCGGGTGCCATTTTCTTGGCTGGCATGTCTTGTCTCATCTTACGAGCCAAAACCCTGTAAGGTGGCAGAGACTCAGGTACACATGGCTCATGACCTTAGTCGACACACATTGCCATCTCAACGATAGACGCGCCTTCCCTGACCCCGTACAAGTTGTCGACGAAGCCCTGTCACAAGGGGTGGCAAGGCTTGTTGTCGTCGGGGTCGACACAGAGTCAAGCGAAAGGGCGGTCGATTTGGCCGACCGATTTGATCCAATTTACGCGGTGGTCGGGTGGCATCCGAACAGCGCATCCGAGTTCAATCCCTCAGAAATGAAGCGGATAGAGGGCCTTCTTGGCCACCCAAAAGTCGTGGCCCTTGGAGAAATTGGGCTCGATTACTATCGCGACCATGCCAGTCGGGAAGACC
>JAEURO010000259.1 GCA_016788345.1 Chthonomonadaceae bacterium | reverse complement strand
CGTTTCCGGACGAGCCATTTGAACACGCCCTTTATGACCGCGAATATCTTGAGGCACATTGGGAGCAGTCGCCGAAAGTGTTACCAACCATTTGGTCGAAGCTGAATCGTCAAGAGAAATCTAGGTTTCTCTTAGAAGGCTCATTTTTCAGATTCGGACGAGATGACCTAGATTACTTTTTTTACCAGTATCGTAAAGAGGCAGTCTGCAAATTTGTGCGGAACGTTCACCAAATGGTCAAGTCCGTTCGACCCACAACGGAAATCAGCGCAGCCGTGTTCAAAAACCCTGTGCATAGCGGCCGCTTTATTGGTCAAGATTGGCGCGAATTCACGCCATACGTCGACACCATGATCCCTATGGACTATCGAGACCATTTTCCTGGGACGATGGATCACTATCTTGCCTTACTCTCGGAGTCGATTGAACGCCAAAAAACCTGGTCACAAGGGAGCCAGCGTTATCTGACCGGATTCGCAATTTGGCCATTGGTGAGAGATCCAGAACCCGAATCTGCAAGAGCGGACCATTTTGCAGAGACTGTGCGGCTGGTTAAAGCCAAGAACCATGACGGCTGTTGTGTCTTTTGTGCCGGCGACATGGATAAACACGGCCTTTGGGATGTGTTCCAGCGAGAACTTTGACTTTGATGTCGATTTTTCGGTGGCGACGCAAGATTCTTGCAAGGTAGAAGTGGCTATGGACTGGAAGTTTGGGCGAGAAACCATGGTGCAAGCTATTCAAAACAGGGATAAGGCTTTCGTCGGCGAGTTTGTCGTCGGGGTGAAGTCAACAAAAATTTTCTGCCGTCCCGGTTGTCCAGCGCGTACGCCAAAACCAGAAAACATGGAGTTCTTCCAAAGTCCGCTAGGCGCCCTCGCATCAGGATATCGTCCCTGCCTAAGGTGCCAGCCTCAGAAACAATTTTTGAGTCACGATACGTTAGTCACGGAGCTTACTAAACTTGTCGACAAAGATCCGCAGGTTCGGTTCACGGACATCGATCTCTCGGCTAAGGGCTATGACCCAGATCAAGTGCGAAGGGCGTTCAGGCGTGCCTTTGGCACCACCTTTCACGGTTATTCGAGGGCTCGCAGGTTGGGGTTGGCACTTGGGACAATTGGTCAAGGCAGCCAGGTTTCGGAAGCTGCGGCAGACTTCGGTTACGAGTCGGACTCAGGGTTCCGAGACGCTTTTTTGAAAGCCTTCTCCATCCAGCCTTCGCGCTCTCGCGAAGTCGCCCCACTTTTGTGTCGATGGTTCGAGTCGCGCCTGGGCCCCGTGTTGGCAGTCGCAGACGACACGTCGCTCTTCTTGTTGGAATTTGGAGACAGGAAGATGCTCAAGACTCAACTTGGATCGTTGCAGAAGGTACTTGGACGTCCCATGATTCCCGGAAGGAACTCCGTGCTCGACCACGTGGAGGGAGAGTTTCACAGCTACCTTACTGGGAGGTTGCTTGCGTTTTCGGTTCCGTTCAATCTAAAAGGAACTCCCTTTCAAGAGAAAGTGTGGAAAGAGTTGCTCAAGATCAAATATGGAGAAACTCGGTCTTATGCTCAGATCGCCCCCT
>JAEURO010000258.1 GCA_016788345.1 Chthonomonadaceae bacterium | reverse complement strand
CTTTGCTGATTCGACTGAGTAGAGCTTGTGTGCGGTAGAACGGTCCAAAGCCTCGGCCTGGTCAAAACCTTCTGGCCTCGTGACTGCTGCTTCAATACCGTCCAATGGGTCACCGGGCACAATCGGCCTGTCGCTACTGAAACTCAGTTTGATCCCGGCATCGAGCACACTCCGAAAGCGTTTCAAGCGTGATGCCCTTTCAGGGCCAAGTTGCTTCTGATAAGCGTGTCCAAACCTGGCTAGAAACTCGGGTTGCATGGTCACGAAGCAATCAAGATTCGCGATTTTTTCAATCTGAGTGTCCGACAAGATCATCGCGTGTTCGATCCTATGCCGGCTTGGTTCCATGGTTTCAGAGAACGCGTCCAAGACGTGGTCTGTCGACCGGTCTCCAATAGAGTGGACCGCGACCTGCCAGCCTGCTTCGTCCGCAGTCCTCACCATTCGCTTTAAACGGTCTGGTTCATAAATGAGTTGCCCGCTACCCCCTGTCGTCAAAAACTCTCCGTTTATCGCCGCCGTTGCCGAACCGATAGCTCCGTCTGCGAAGATTTTTGCCCCAGCCAACTTGCATCTTGTTGGATCCATTTCGCTAGACATCTCTGTAAGGAGCCCTGGCTTGATCCCTTTTGCGCCAAAGAGTGAACCCCACTGCGCATAAAGGCGGATCCTTACCCTGCAACCCCTTCGGCTTGCTTCGGCATAGGCCCTCAATTCCAGCTCAAGGTTCCACCGTCCGGTCATCATGTCGCTTGCACAGGTGACCCCCAGATCTGACATCTTTTCTCCTGCCCGTAGCACTGCCTCGACCATGTCCTCAAAGCCAGGTGCAGGCGCCGAGGAGGTGACCCTTTCGTGGGCCCGCTCTAAGAGGACGCCAGTGAGCTGGCCTGATCCGTCTCGCACAAACGTACCCCCGGGCGGATCGGACGTGTCGTCATTGACTCCGGCAAGTCGCAAGGCTTCAGTGTTAGCGACACTTGCATGGCCGTTCGAGTGGCGAAGAACTACAGGAGCATCTGAGACCACCGAGTCGATCTCCTGCCTTGACAAATGTTTGGAGTCTGAAAACTTCGTCTGGTCGTAGTGGACGGCATGGATCCAGCCGCCGGACCTGTCCTTTGCCCAATCACGAAGTTTGTCGAGAACGTCTGCCCTTGAGTCACAAGAACCCAGGTGGAGCTTGAGCATGTCGAGCCCCATTGGGATGATGTGGCAATGCGCGTCGACTATCCCAGGGTGGACCGTCGCCCCTGCCAGATCGATAACGTGGGCAGTTTCATCGCAGGATGTGTAGACACCATCGTCGATGCAGAATTGCAAAGGTTTGCCTTCTAGGTCAACAGCGTTATTATATTGAACTTTCATTTTGACTGGATCCAAAGATCAAGGACGACGAACACAAAAAAGCCGACGGAAACGAACCCATTCAGAGTGAAAAACGCCAAGTTCACCCGGCTCAAGTCGTGTGGTTTGACTAAGGAGTGCTCGTACACGAGCAAAACTCCAACAAGGGCAGTCCCTACAAGCAACACCCAGGTGTGCGGGACGAAAAACCCCATCGTCGACAATCCTAGCCACGCAAGAATATGGCAAACCCGGCTGACAAGTAGTGCCTTTTTGGCACCCATAGTTTGAGGAAGGCTTCGCAACTGATTGTCTCGGTCAAACGTCTCGTCCTGTAAGCTATAAATGATGTCGA
>JAEURO010000257.1 GCA_016788345.1 Chthonomonadaceae bacterium | reverse complement strand
CTGGGTTGAGCCTCGCCGGACAAATCTCGTCCGTTGCACCAGGAGTGTACTTGTTCGCAAAGTCATACTGGCCCTTGTTAGGCAATATTTCGACCACCGGGAACGCCTGGCCCGACATCACAGGAACGCTGATTTCAACTCCTTGCAACCACTCTTCGATAAGCACGGTGTCGCCATATTGAAACGCTTTTTCGACGGCTGGCCTGAGTCCTTCATGCTCCGTCACAAAAGTGAGTCCTACGGTAGAGCCTTGCGCGTTTGGTTTTACGACCCAACCACCGTTGCTCAACGTGCCACTCACGATTAGATCTATCGCGTGGCCGTCGAACTCTTCTAGCGACTTGAGGAGAACTCCTTTTGGAACTGGGAGGCCGGCACTTTCCAGCACAGATTTTGTCAGATGCTTGTCCATTGCTATGGCGCTGGCCTGAACGCCACTCCCGGTATAGGGAATGTGGAGAAGTTCGAGCAAGCCCTGGATCGACCCGTCTTCAGCGTTTGTCCCATGGACTTCCAAGAAGACGGCATCGGGCCGGTCCATTCCAGTCAAGCAAGACAGGTCACCGGTAGTCAATAGGGCCTCACTGACATCAAAAAGTGTGACCTCGTGTCCCCGCCGACGGAGAGCCGCGCCGACCGACATGCTGCTGAGAATTGACACCTCCCTTTCAGCACTGTCGCCGCCATAAAGCACAGTCACACCGAGACTAGCAAGGCTCCCAACTTGAGTTGGTATCAAAATTTCACTTGTGGTCGCCACACTCGGGCCCTGCGGCCGGCGCGACAGCCTTCCAAGTTCGTCCAGGAGAGCTGGCGCAAACTCGCTGATGTTCCCTGCCCCCATTCCGACCACCACGTCGCCAGGTCTGACCAATTTGGCCACTTTTCTGGGTAGCAAGTGGCGTTGCGGCACATAGTGGCAAGGCTTTCGCACTAATTCTGCGATCCTAAAACTGCTGACGCCAGGTAGAGGATCCTCTCTAGCGGGATATATGTCGGTAAGCACGACTTCATCCGCCAGGGAGAGCGCTTCGGCAAATTCGGCGATCAGCGGGGCCGTCCTCGTGTACAAGTGGGGCTGATAAACGACGATTAGCCGCTTGCCAGAAGACCCGGGTGACATCCAGCGGCTTCGGACTGCTTCAAGGCTTGCCTTGATTTCCGTCGGGTGGTGCGCATAGTCATCGATCACCGTGACCTCGCCTTCGCTCAAGATCTCCAATCTTCGTTCGGCGCCCCTGTAACTCAAGATCCCAGCGATCGCTTTTTCTCTGTCGGCTCCGGCTTCTTCGCAGGCAAGGAGCGCTCCCAAGGCATTGAGGGCGTTATGCCTTCCAGCGAGCCAAAGATGGTCAACCCAAGCCTCCGAAGGACAGAGTTCTCGAGATTTATCTATCAGCTTGTCCAGTACAGCAAAAACTGGGCCACCTCGTTTCTTTTCTTCCGGTGACATCTCAGCCAGCCGGTTCCTGAATCCATACCCCAGAGTCTGCTTCCCATTGGGGCACCTGCCATCCAGGTCACCGAGAAACTCGAAAACACCGTCGTCGTCGGAACAGTAAATGAAGGCACCGTCGGGAGGAACTTTGCAAACGAAGTCTAACACCGACTCTTTTAGGGACGGCCAGGTGCCATGAAAATCTATATGATCCAATTCTAGGTTGGTCAGAACTACCACAAACGGATCGAAATCACGTAACGAATCATAGGCTTCACAGGCTTCGATGACCGC
>JAEURO010000256.1 GCA_016788345.1 Chthonomonadaceae bacterium | reverse complement strand
ATGTCACGGATCGTAAAGGACGTCCCGCCGTTCATGTTGGTGGAAGGATTGGAGCAGACCGTCCACGACATCAACGCGGTAGGACTGAGACGGATCGGGGTGACTCAGGAGTCTCGGCTCGCCCTGCATAAGGCGTGCAAGCTCTTGTTCAAGTCGCAGCTAGGGCTTTCTAACGCGATGGGAATCGTTGCCCGAGAAGTCAAGCCGTGCCCAGAGATTGACTACCTGATCTGGTTTTTGGAAAGGCTGTTCCGTGGTAAAAATGGAAGAGGCGACCAAAACGTCGAACCGCATCCTCCACCTCCTGAAGTCCCTGGGATCGATGATCGAATGATATGAAAAGTGCACTCATTGTTTATGGTGGGTGGGATGGCCACGAACCGGAAGCCGTCGCACACCACCTGGCCGATCTCTTGAAACTGGAGCAAATCAGCGCTGACCTGAGCGATTCCCTTTCATCATTTTCCGATTCCGACCGACTGACACAGTATGACTTGATTGTGCCTGTATGGACCAAAGGCGACATCGCCGAGGAATGGGTTCAAAATGTATGCCGCGCGGTCGCTGAACATGGAGTCGGGATTGGAGGCTGCCATGGTGGGATGTGTGACGCATTTCGTGACTGCGTCCCGTGGCATTATTTGACTGGTGGGCAGTGGGTCGCGCACCCCGGAAACGACGGCGTCCGATATAAGGTCAAGGTCACGAAAGACCATCCTGTGACACGTGGGGTCACAGATTTCGAAGTCGTTAGTGAACAGTACTACATGCATGTCGACCCCTCTAACGATGTGCTCGCCACTTGCGAGTTTCCTAATCCTACGGTGACTTCGGAGTCGGTGTCGCCCTGCGAGATGCCTGTCGTCTGGACGAGGATGTATGGCAAAGGTAGAGTTTTCTACTTTTCTGTCGGTCACAACAAAGCCGCGTTGACTGGTGACGCCCCCGCGACACTGTTGCGCCAAGGGTTCGCTTGGGCAGCCAGAGGCTAGACCCATTGCAGTGAAGGAAGTCCTCAAGTTCAAGGAATTCCGGAGGTTGTGGCTGGGTCAGACTGTCTCGCAGTTCGGCGATGCAGTCTATGCGCTTCTCTTTATCTTTATGGCGGACAAGATCACCCAGCGGCCAGATCTCGTGGGCCTGGTTGGGGCCGCGACCGCTGCGCCGTTCTTAATCTTTAGCCCATTGGCCGGGGTGATTGCCGACAGGGTTGACAGGCGAAAGATCATGCTGGCCTGTGACATCTTGAGCGCCTGCCTTTTGGCAGGGTTTGCGGTCGTGCTTGTCTCTACCGGGACTCCGCCGGTTTGGACATTGTTCGTGACCCCGTTTTTGTTGTCGACGGTCAATTCACTGTTCTTGCCTGCCAAAGGTGCTGCCGTCCCCTCGCTAGTTCCTGCGGAGCACCTCTTGGCTGCCAACTCCCTGTCGTCGGCGACCACGAATCTGATGCACACTGTCGGGCTACTGATCGCTGGGCTTCTCCTGGCTCCTCTTGAGGCGGTCGCACCTAAGAACTTCTTTTTGCTGGCAGTGATCGTCAATCTTGTGACGTTCTTAGTGTCTGCTGGCTATGTGAGTGGATTGCCTCCTTTGCCTCCCCAAGTAGCTGACGAAGGGCAGGGCCATGTCATGCAGGACTTGAAAGACGGTGTCGTGCAATTTGCTTCACAACCGGTCCCGCGAGTCATGGCCGCGTCCAATCTTGTCACCAACCTGGCCGTTTCGGGATTTATGGTTGTCTACACGACAACTAACCGCGCTTGGTTCGAC
>JAEURO010000255.1 GCA_016788345.1 Chthonomonadaceae bacterium | reverse complement strand
CCAGTGGTGGGCCGACGTTTCCAGCCGTTGCCATGGTTCCAAACAACAAGGACGTATCGGTCAGCTGGGTAATTCTTCTTTGCCCACTTGATGAATTCATTGAGGACTTGTGGTGAGCCCATGTCCAGCGCGTTTCCTGCGTTGTCGACTAAGTTGTCTTGGACCAGTTGACTCTTGACCAACGACATGTCTTGGTCGGGACGCACTAGGTAGCGGCGGACGCCATCAAATGTCGAACCAGGAAAAGCAAACTTTGATTCCTTCCATTGAACGACAAACCGAACATCAGGGTTGCCAGCCACCTTTTCCATCTGGTTGACATTGAGGTCAGAGAAGGGTTGCAGGTCGTTCGCGGCATTCATAAAGACCAAGATGGTCCATTTGCCTTTTGTTGGGACGAATGGATCGACTTGGACGGCCGAAGCCCCAGACAAGGAGCCGATCCTCGCCACAACCGACCCGGTTCCTGCAGTCTTAGCTTCAAATACGCCAACCTGTGACACTGCCCCGACTCTGCCTGAGACGCTCCATGACAAGGGAGTGGCTGGTAAAAACGCTGGCTTACCACGCGAAGTCATGCCCGTCGCGATGAACCGCATAGTTTGGTGTTGGAGCAGTTGAGCCCGCCGCGGCCTGACTTGGAGACTTGATGGAGTGTCCTGTGTCGAGGTTTGCACCCTGGCTTGCTGAGATGTGCAGAGGTCAACGACCGTAGACATGACTTTGAGCCTGGTTCCTCCTGCGTTTTGGGCGCTAAATAGCTCCGATCGGACTTCATATATCCCTGCCGAAACAGGAAGGGTTGTCGAGTCTGAGGCACCTCGGTTAAGAGTGTCCGCGGTGACCACGTTGCCAGACCCGTCCCTGATGGTCACGAGTTGTGAAGCTTGAGTCGGGGATGACTCCCAACTCGTCGTGTAGACAATTGTGCCCTGTGCCCGGCCAGAACATGTGTCTCCAAGGTCAAGAGGAGTCGACGTGGATGTCCCTCCCCCTCCCCCACAGCCTAATATCGCGAGACAAGGCAAAGTTACAACCCAAGAACGCACGATTGTTAGACGGAAAACCTGGGAAAACATGCGTTAATTCAGTTGAACATTGGGGAATAAGTCAGGGGAGGACGCCGGATTGGAGAATCGATCATCGCAGCCCGCCGGATTGTTTGGCGGGAGAACCCCAGTAAATCCTACGGGAATCGCCGTAACTGAGCGTCTAGATCCCAGTTTGGTCGGTCTGCTCATTGTCGATCAGGACTGCCATGTTCTGTTGTCTTCTGGGCTGGCAATCCACCACGATTGGGGCACCTGCCATCAGCTCAAGGGGCTAGTTGAATCAACCCTCTTAGGCAAGACTGTCACAGCGTTAATCAGGTCTATGCGGGTCTACACCGGGCTTGTCGAACACATGGGCCAAATCTGTATCGGGCTGCTCATAGTCGATGCGAGTCATGAGATGGAAGCTATGCGTCGCGCCACGGCAAGCGACAAGCGCGCCGAGACACTGAAACGGATCGGGAAGGCATTGACCATGCACCAAACCCTGGTCCCCTTGTCGGTCGCGGCCGTCCATGCAATATCCAGCGCTATCGAGACATCTGCAGTCTTGCTGTGGATACAGACGACTGAAGACGGCCCACTTGAACTGGCAGCGAGCGTCGGGGCCAGTAGGGCCGGGATCACGACCTTGTCCGCCATCGACCCCAAGAACGGTGTCACTTGCGCGGCAGAGCTCGTAGCGATGCGTCGACGCCCATTGATCCTCAATGACCTTAATGAAAACCCTCTGACGCAAGCCTTAGAGGCTCAGTTTTGCTATTT
>JAEURO010000254.1 GCA_016788345.1 Chthonomonadaceae bacterium | reverse complement strand
AACATCCCCGGCTCGACGGTGGACACCTACGGCTGGAACGCGCGGTGGGGCTATTACTATGACTCCGAGACGGGGCTGTACCTCTGCCAGCAGAGGTATTACGACAGCAACCAGGGCCGGTGGCTGAACCGCGATCCTATTGGGTATGCGGGTGGGGTGAATGTTTATGGGTATTGTGGAAGCGGGCCGGTAGGCAGGGTCGATCCGAGTGGCCTGAACTGGATTCCACCAGGATATGTACCACTTGATGGCAAACTTGTCCCGCTCCCTTGGCATCCACCAAGCGGTGTGCAAATCAGGTGGAGCCCACTTGATGATTGCGAAGCAACGATGGCCAAGTTAAGGATCGTGGAAAAGATGATCAACACGCACATGCAATGGGATTGGAACGTTCCTGCCCCTCGAGGTGGCGGTCGGCACAAGGGGGAAATTGCGGAACTATGGAAGGTTTGGGGTGACTTACAAAACTGGGCCAGCGTCGTCTGTCATGAAACCCCATGCTTCACGAGCGGCAATGTTGAACCAGTGATTTCGTCTGGCGCTGGTGATAGGTCGGGAACTGCAGGTCATGGGTCTTCGGATCAAAGCAATGGCGTTCCGGACGTTGACGGACTGCCGGGACAGATTCCAAGAGCACCCGCTCCAAGCCCTAGCTATCCAACGCTACCCATGCCAGGGCGGGGTGGTGCACCTATTTACTTTCCAATGCCGTTACCTCGTGCGGCGTAGCAGCATGGTGACTTTTCTAAAATCGCATCTGCCTCAGCCGCCACATCGGTTTCTCGGGGATTCCTCCGAGATCGATCTCGGCGAGTTCATGTGGAACGTACCGTCCTTCGAAGAGTATGAGTTAGGCGAACGGGCCGGAATAGCCAAGACTTTTCTGCCAGATCAAGCATCGTTGCCTAGCGCGTTGTTTCTCGTTGGCCAAGACAGTGCAATCTGGCCAGCTTACTATTGCTTGGATCTGCCAAGTGCCCAGCAAAGTGGCAAAGAAATGTTCTCTACCTTTACAATTATCAAGGTTTGTGCGGTTGCGCAGAAAGTCGAGCCAATTACTGGATTGCTCATCGACCCATATTCTGAAATTTGGATTGACGGACAGAAACATGTAGTTGATGGCAAGGTGACGGAAGATCATCTGACTTGGGAAAAGAAGAATCTTAGAGGAACTGAATGAAGATTCAGAGTGCAAGTGCTGCCCTCCGCACTTTGCCCAACGGGGCTTACACCGACAATATGGGTAGAGAGCTTGACATTTCAATCGAAGCAGGCGAGGTCATTAAGTGCCGAATTCCGGAGTTCGATGCGAAGGATGTAGGTCTCGGGTTGATACAGTTGCACGCCAATAGTGCCAAAGAGTTGCCCTAGTATTATGCTGTGAGCAGACAAATGCCAAGGATTGCTGGGGCAGAGAAAATATATTGATCCTCCCATACCGAAATGACGACTATTCAGTGGGTTCTTTCTTTCGTCCTGGCCATGTTTGGTGCCTATATCTGGGTTCTGAACTTGGTTGTGCTGTCCCTTCTCATTAGGTTCCCAAGTCAAAGAGGCCCATCGATGACTCCGGTCGTTGGAGGAACGGCTTTTGCTTTCGCCTTGGCTGTCTGCGCCTTGCCTGGAGTGGCTGCCAAGGCATGGCTCCCATTTGTCATCGATATCGTGCTGTATCTACTTTGTTGTGGTTTGGCTCATCTTTTCGTCGTAAAGATCCGAGGCAAGTGAGTTGATTGTTCCCGAAGGCAAGTCCGACGGCCTCGGGCACGTTCGTCTACGACGGCAACGGCAACCCGACGACCTACGCGGGGGGTACGCTCACTTTCGACCCGATGGA
>JAEURO010000253.1 GCA_016788345.1 Chthonomonadaceae bacterium | reverse complement strand
CGCGTGCAGGAGAGTTGAGTGTTAACGTTGGTTCAAGGGTTAGAAAATCCATCGAGACCGCCCTTCAAGAGAACAGTGAGCGGTTGGCCGCCAAAAGGGTCAAGCTGGAAGACATCATCGCCCGTGGCTCACTCGGAAGGTATTCAGATGCCTCGTCGGCATTCATAGCAGTCAGAAAGGCCTATGACGATGCGGTCGTCCAGGCTGCGATCGCAAAAGGAAGACTAGAGGCTGCCAAAGCTGGAGTCGGTGCTGTGCTGAACCGGGCAGATGGCTCAACCGCCTTAGGAGCCTCCAGCGCAGGCTCTGGCGGCGGAGGGATTTCTGACGAAGGATTGAAGACTCTGTCTGACGAGCTGCAAAAGCGGCGCCTCGCCTTGCTCGACGCAGCCAGCGAGTTCCAGCCTGACACCCCCGAGTACCGGAACGCCAAACGAGAACTAGATAACGCGCAGAGGGTGATCCGGCAATCCGTCGAAGAGCAACGAAACGCCCTGAAGAAAGGCCTGAACCCTGCCCTGATCCAAGCGCAGGCCGAGCTAGCTGGACTTGAGCGGAGCGTGGTCGCTGCTGGAAAGCTCGTACGAGATTATCAGAACAAAGTTGCCGACACCCCCAAGACCGAGGAGTCGTTCGGCGAGTATCAGGCGCTCATCGATGTTCGGACTATGTTGACCAAGGAACTGGAGCGGGCCAAGCTCAATGAATCTAGCGATCCTTCCCGGTTTGAAGTGTTGGATCCGCCGTCGTCAGACACCAAGCCAGAATCGCCACGACCCCTGCTACTTTCGGCAATTGCATTTGTCGCAGTTGCAGCTGTTATGATCGCGTTTGAAGCGGCTCTTCGTCAACGGAGGGCTTGAGACGAGACCCTGCGGACGGTGTCCGCTGCCCTTTCCATGTCGGTTATGGTGAGGGTCGGGTGCACTTGTAGAGTTATCGACGTGTCCGCAAGGCACTTGGCAATTGGGAGCGGCTCAGAGAGTCCAAGCCCAGCTTGGATGGCAGCCCGTTGCCTATACAATTCTCCGCAGGTACCGCTTATGCACGGCACACCCGCCAGATTGATTTCGTCGACAATTCTGTCTCTCGACCAGTCTGAGGCAAGTGCCTCTATGTCAATAAATGCCGTAAATTTGTACCATGAGTGGGTCAGGCTCTCGTCAGGCCACGGGACGCGCAAGTGGGTGATGTCAGAAAGCCCTTCCCTGAGGGCTTGTGCGTTCCGCCTTCTTGCGGTGACCCAACCGTCCAATTTTTGGAGCTGCACTCGTCCGATTGCGCTTTGAAACTCTGTCATCCGGGCGTTGGTACCGAACCTGTCATGAAGCCATTGAAATCCTGGAGGATGGTGCCGGGACATGGTTTCTAGCGTTTTTCCATGGTCCTTGAACGCCCAACATGAGTCGGCGATCTCGTCATCGTTGGTCGTCACAAACCCGCCTTCGCCTCCTGTGGTCACAATCTTGTCTTGACAAAAAGACCATGAACCGCCCGCACCAAACGTTCCGACTTTGCGACCCTTATACATGGCGCCATGGGCTTGGGCACAATCCTCGATCAAAGTCAGATTTTCGGTACTGGCCAGGCTAAGAAAGCCGTCCATGTCTGCAGGCCAACCGTTGAGGTGCACAGGCAGGACGGCTTTTGTTTTTTTGCTGACCTTTGCAGAAGCGTCTTCGACCGACAGATTTTGGCTTTCTGGGTCAATGTCTGCAAAAACCGGGACGGCCCCTACTGCGACTACGCAGCTGACGCTGGCCATAAAGCTGCGTGGTGTGACGATGACTTCGTCTCCCGGGCCGACATTAGCCGCTCTCAGCATGGCCTCTAGGGTTACAGTTCCATTCGACATGGCAATCCCCCTTTTTGCACCGACGTATGCTGCAAACTCCCTTTCAAAGAGTT
>JAEURO010000252.1 GCA_016788345.1 Chthonomonadaceae bacterium | reverse complement strand
GGTCGCAGCCGAAGTCATTGGTGGGCTCCATCCCCAAGATGTGCCAGACGTCCTGGTTTGTGTCGTTGACGCATCGAACCTTGAACGTAACCTTGTGTTCTTCAGCCAACTGCTGGGAACACAAACGCCGACCATCGTAGCCTTGACGATGACCGACACCCTGGAAGCCGAAGGCACCAAGATCAACATAGAAAAGCTTTCTGAGTTGCTTGGTGTCCCGGTCGTACCGGTCATCGCTCATAAGTCGGTTGGCTTGTCAGAACTCAAAAGTGTGATTGGCCAGGCCATTGGCTCCGGTGTCCGTCCTGAGGTCGACCTTGGCTTTCCCAGCATGGTCCGGAAGCCGGTGTTCCAACTCCACGAAATGTTGGCGAGAGCCGGAATTGATGTGACTAAGAGCTCGGTCCGGGAGGCCTTGCTCGATGAGAATGCTGCACTGAACCGGAAACTAGTCAACAATCCCGAGTTTGTTGAGGCTTTTGACGAGGCCCGCAAGAAGATCCTTGGTGAGACCGGCCAGGGAAAAACTGTCGACGCTCAGTCCAGGTATGCATGGGCAGGCAGGGTGAAGTCAGAAGTCATCCTGGCCTCCACCATTCTCAAGCGGAGCACATCGGACCGTTTGGACGCGGTCTTGACTCACCGGTTTTGGGGCCTCATAGCCTTCGTCGGCATGATGTACTTGGTGTTCCAAAGCATCTATACACTAGCCCAACCTTTGATGGGGCTTGTTGAGACAGGTCAAAACGCTTTGAAAGCTGTAGTTGAGCCGCTCTTAACACAGTGGCCGGTGGTTCAATCCCTTGTGGTCGGTGGCGTGATCACAGGGGTGGGTACCGTGGTCATGTTCTTGCCCCAAATTCTGATCCTCTTCTTTTTCGTCGCAGTCTTAGAAGGATCGGGCTATCTGGCCCGCGCGGCCTTTCTGATGGATCGACTATTGGGTTGGTGTGGGTTAAACGGAAGGGCGTTCATCCCCTTGCTTTCATCCTTCGCCTGTGCAGTGCCAGGAATCATGGCGGCTAGAGTTATGCCTGACCACAAATCGAGACTGGCCACAATCCTGGTCGCTCCACTGATGAGTTGTTCAGCCAGGCTCCCTGTGTACATCTTGTTCATTGGGGTCTTTATTGAACCCAGGTACGGCGCCTTTTGGGCCGGTTTCTCGTTGTTTGCCATGCACATCGTGGGGTTGCTCGTTTCGATTCCCGTAGTCTACGTTTTTAACCGAGCCCTCTTTCGCAAGTCGAGGTTGCCATTTGTATTGGAGCTTCCTCGTTACCAGGCTCCGCGGATAAGAGACATATGGCGGACAATGGTGTCGCGTGCCAAAGTATTTTTGAACACGGCTGGAACGATCATCTTTGTGATGTCCATCGTAATCTGGGCCCTCCTTTATTTCCCAAGGAGCCCAGAAAGTGACGCCAGATATCGAACTGAATATCAGGCGACATACGCATCGGCAGAACAAAAGCCTTCTCTTGATCAATTCATGGAGGCAAGACGGACTGAAGATTCGTTCCTAGGAAGGTTTGGCAAGGCCATCGAGCCTGCTTTCCGACCAATCGGACTAGATTGGCGATTGACGACTTCTGTGTTGGCCGCGTTCCCGGCTAGGGAAGTTGTTGTGAGCGCCATGGGCATCATATTCGACCTAGGAGGCGAGGTCGACGAAGGATCTTCGGACTTAAGGAGAACATTAAGGGAGGCCAAGTGGCCAGACGGGCGTCCGCTTGTCACGCTGTGGACAGCCATAAGCCTGATGTTGTTCTTTGCTTTATGCTGTCAGTGTATGGCTACTCTAGCCGCTATCAAACGTGAGACAGGATCTTGGAAGTGGCCAGTGTTCACATTTGTCTATATGACAGTGTTAGCCTATCTTTTGTCCGTCATTGTCTTTCAATTCGGATCGAGATTGGCTCCGAATATCTAGGGTCGCCA
>JAEURO010000251.1 GCA_016788345.1 Chthonomonadaceae bacterium | reverse complement strand
GTGCTTTAAAGTCTGTGACCGTCGGCTTTTCGTCGACCATTTCAACCACAGGGCTCGCCACTCCTGGCATAGCCAAAACGATCTTTCGGCCTTTGATAATGTTGAGTTCGTCTATGATGCGGTCGACGTCGCGAGAGAAGTATACGGACTGAACGGTCGTGCGGCTGACATTGTTGCGAATGTAGTAGATTTCACGCATGAACCAAGCGAGCGACGAGCCGCTTGTCAAACAGAGAGATAGCGTCGCAACAAGATTCCGGGTACTTCTGTCGAACTTCGACAGCACGTGGGCCAAGCCATATGACGCGAGCATGGCCCAAGGAACGACCAAACCCATGGCCAACTTGCGCTGGAACAAGCTAGGGAAGTAGATCGCAACCAAACCAACGAGGGCCCAGCACCAAAGGAGCGTCCACATAGTTTGGTGCTGTTCCTGCTCTGGTATTTCGGGCCCGTCGGAATTCCTGGTTTTCTTCGTCAGTCCGATGCCAGCCAATACCATGACCACAGTGGTCAGTCCCCAAGGAGCCCAGGTCATAAAGTACCTTCCAGGGTCTTGGCCTGTGGAAGCGACGACCAACGCGAGTATGACGACTGTAGCAAGACCCGCTGCTCCTCGACGCCATTTGTCCGAAGAGGTGAACGCAGCATAGAGCCCCAGACCGAGGCCAGGTAATAGGCCCAGCACCACCTGTCGAAATGTTGGCGAGTAGGTCAAGGTCGCCGCCCTTGCCTGAAACACCGGGTCTACGCTGAGGACGTGGAGGAACCACAGCGATGGTGGGATTGCGCCACAAGCGATGACTGCCAGTCGTGCGAGCCAAACGCCTGTCATGGATTTCTGAAAAACGAGTGCGATGACAAACGTTGCTGCAACGAGGCTCAACAAAAGCACATCGTAGCTGTGAATGTTCATCAGTAGGCAGAAAGCGATTGAGCCCTTGATCGCTGGGCCCCAGCCGTGACGGCAGTCCACTACGCACCGCAAGACGATGACAATTAGGCACAGGGCTGCTAAGAATAGAGCGTTCGTTAGCATGGAAGGGAAGACAAAGGCTTCTGGCTGCCAGACGTCGATGGGGCAGAGGCCGAGAAACATCGCCTTCACGGCTGCTGGTGCGTTAACAGTCTCTTGTCCGAATCTTTCCCAGGAGAGAAATCCGACTCCACCGCCAAAACATGACAAAAGTAGCATGTACTTTGCACGAAAGACTTCGACTTTCATGCTGATCACAAACCGGCCCAGCAGCTGGACAAACAACCAGGTGAGACCTACCCTTGCCAAAGTCATCGAACCCGCGATACCGACAAATTTGGCCAGCCATCCCAACAGCAGAAAAAAGACGTGCAAAGTCAGCCCTGGCTGCTGGTCGATTGCAAAGCGGTTGTCAAAGAGGAACGCACCGTCCATGGCTTGCCGCATCCATGCGGCGTATACCATCTGGTCGTCAAAGTTGGACTGGATTCCAAAGTACAGCGACCCGGTTGGGCAACTGATCCACCCAATGAGAGCTGGTAACGAAACGAGAAGGACACACGCGAAAGCAAGGATATTGACGAACCGCTTGAGTCGGTTCTGCCGTTGGATGTCCTTATCTAATGCGTCGAGCTCCAAACTTTGTCGATTCTACTTCGGGATGGGTTTGCCCATGCTTTCGTAAATCGATTCGATCTGCTTCTTGTTGTCCAACGCCTCTTTGTTTTTTGGGTCTACTTTCAGGGCTTCACGGTAGAGCCGAAGGGCTGTCGGATATTTCTGACGTGGCGGCAACGAACCTGCCAGCATGGTCGCCGTGCCAAAGCTGACGGTTGCTGCAACGTAGGCCTTCCTAACTTTGGGGTCTTTTGGCTTCTTTGTGAAAGAGACCTTAGAAGTCTTGTACGCTTGTTCGAGTTTGGCCAACTTTGTGTGTTCGGCTGAAGACGGTTGAGCAAGGGCCGCAGCCCCAATTGCGGAGACAAGGATCAATA
>JAEURO010000250.1 GCA_016788345.1 Chthonomonadaceae bacterium | reverse complement strand
ACCGCTCCGTCGCCTCCCTAGCGATCTTTTCGAAGAGGGGTTGGCTGACATCAAGCCTTCTTTTCGTGAGCGCAGCTAGCGCAAGGAAGCGAGACCCCACATAGAGATATTGAAGGCTGTTTTGTGGGCTCGAAGTTAGTTCTTTGGACTGGCTGAGAAATCTCTGAAAGCTGGAGGCAAACTGGTTTTGCCAAGCTGTTTCGTTGAGTAAAAACGCCGCGTGGAGCGGGACTTGGAGGAACCTGCTGTGACCATAAGCATTGTTGTCGTTCCAGCTATCCGACTTTAAATAACCGGCCACAGTCTGGTCGAATAAAGCCCGCTCCTTTGCCGACACGGATGTTTGTGTCGTTCCATGTAAACCAACCAAAGTCAGACAAGCAAAACTGACCATTTAGATTGTTTATTGAACCCGATTCCGTTGCGCATAGTCTATGCGAGCCCGGAAAAATTGCACATGAGGTTTCGTCTTACCAGTTGCTCTATGAACCATTGCGAGTCGACCATCGACTCGCATGCGCCAGCCCCAGGGGTCACCATCCCCTCCAACACTGCCTGTGCAACGATTGCAGTTGAAAACCCGGTCGTCCGTTGCATCGCGGTCCATCCCGTTGCCGGATCATAGCGGTCAACCAACGTGCACGACGCAGAATTTGTAGCGCTCTCTACTTTGACAAGTGCGACCACAATGTCGCGGTAGTCACCAACGACCATATGCTGTGACATGATTTCTAGCGTCATGTCGCGAGGCACGCATCCATTAGAATCTGGCTCCTCAGACCAGAACCCTGCGTCGCGCAGAAGCGTCATTGTCCTCCAGTGGCCAGGGAAACGCAAGGTCTTGTACACGTAGGAATCGAGCTGACCTCTCCAAAAGTATGCGGCAGTGCCGGTGCCGCCAGACGTTGTCGCTGCTTCGAGCTTTCCCAGCCCTTCGAACTCCAAGAATTCGATTTGCTCGAGAGGATCTGTTTCTTGGACCTGGCCATCCACAAGGGATTCAACAGGGTCCACATACTCGCCAAGTAGGCTGTCAACACTGAACCCTACTTGGTGAAAAAAGGGCGGCTGTGGCGTCTCCGGTAGTCCACCGCAATAGAGTTTGACGGCACGCGCGCCCGGCACACGTGAGACCAGGTACGAGGCGACTATGTTGACGAGCCCTGGCGCGACCCCGCAATCTGTGACAAGCGACACACCCTTCGAACGGGCTTCATCGGAAAGCTTGTGAACTTCGTGAGCATCGGGAGTGTCGAGGCCCATATCGACGACTGGGCAACTCGCAGACAATCCTGCAAAGTGGACATTTGGGTTCAATCGATAGGGTGCGGCAGCAATAGCGACGTCGTAGCCGGAGAGCACATCAGCTAGACCCATGTGGTCTGTCGCGTCCACAATGCAAGGCCTGCACGCCGTTCGCTCAATCCGCTGATTGACTCTGTCGCAGGCGGTGTTTGCAACGTCCAGATCGGAATCAGCCAGCAGGATCTCGTCCACTTGTACGGTTCTGGCGAGGTCGTAGGCCACACTCGGTCCCTGTCGACCTGCTCCAATGATCACCGCTCTTGACATCGGCCGAGTCTACCGGTGAGCCTAGTCTGCCCATCAGCTAAAGGCTCACAATGTCCAGTGCTCCGATGGCGACAGAATTTGCCTCATCCTGCCCTGGCCTATGTTGTCTTGGCATGGGGACTGAATTTCAGCGTCATCAAGGTCGCTTATAGGGACTTTCAGCCTGCTGCCCTTGGACTATTGCGTTATGCGTTCATGCTGCCCTTGTTGGCACTCTGGTGTGTCTGGGCCAAGCAGGGCCTGAAATACGAGCCAGGGACGTTTTGGAAGCTGAACCTGGCAGGATTTTTGGGGAACGGCATCTACATGGTGTTCTTCTTGGAAGGGCTTCGGACTGCACCACCTTTGACCGCTGCGATCGCTTTGGCGACCTCACCTATCATCACAGTGTGCTTGAGCGTC
>JAEURO010000024.1 GCA_016788345.1 Chthonomonadaceae bacterium | reverse complement strand
GACGAGTAGCTTCTGCCGGTGTCTCCTCCAGCAATGAGGGGCCAGTCTGCGTTGGTACGGGCTGCAACAACTGCGAGTAGCGTGCACAGTGTCAATTGAGGAACTCTTGGCTGCTTCATGAGTGAGACCTCAAGGAAATCATGGCATATTGAGCCTGCGGTGAGTCAACCATAGTACTTTCCCCAGGCACCAAAAAACCCCGTCAGCCAACTCGCTGCCGGGGTTCTGGACACTTTCAGACCGAGCCCTTAAGACTCGCCTTGCGTGTGGCCGAAGAACGGCTCGAAGGGGATCAGGCCGAGGCGCGTCGCCGCGCGGAGGGCCTGCACCCGGTTGTTCACCTGCAACTTCTGATAGATGTTGGCCAGATGAAAATCGACCGTTCGTTTGCTGACGACCATGCGGTCGGCAGCCTCTTGACTACTATGACCTTGAGCTATAAGGCTCAAGACTTTGACTTCCGTCGGTGTGAGTCTCACACCACGGGGTTGTTCGCTTGTTCTACTCGTTCCAGGCATTGCCATAACCCATCCCTCGCTTTTGGATTGACTCCATTGCCGCCACTAAGGGCTTTCCACGTCCTCCATGATTTTTGAGATGGTCTGTCCAGAATTGTGAGAAATTTCCCCATCGCATGGTCGACTTGGATTCAAATGAGCCCCTGGGCCAGCTACGCAGGTCAGGAACGTCGGCTCAAGGCCAGGGAATGATGCACGGTACATGTTTTCTGCCTGAACGAGGAAGCCTTCGATGTGGTCAGAGTCCACCAGGGCGATGGCCGCTCCGCCAAAACCCGCGCCCGTCATCCGACTGCCTCTACATCCTTCTACGCCAGAAACACATTGGACCATACGGTCTAATTGGATGCAACTCACCTCGTAATTGTTCCGAAGACTTTCATGGCTCTCGGCCATCAAGCTACCAACAGTGTCAAGGTCACCCTCTTCCATCGCTTTTCCAAACTCAATGACCCGGTCATTCTCAGTCACGACGTGCAAAGCGCGTCTAAAGAGCCTGTCACCGAGATCTCCCCTCTTTTTCTCTAAGTCCTCAAGCTTCACGTCCCGAAGGCTGCTGGCTCCCAAGGTTCGTGAGGCTGCCTCGCATTCTGACCGTCGTTCGTTGTATCCGGAGCCCGCCAGATTCCGAGGCACGCCGGTGTCGCACACAACAAGGCTCATTGACGCCGGTATCGGTACGAACTTGTGCACCATCGACCGTACGTCTAGGATAAGTGCATGCCCCTTCCTTCCCATTGCCGATGCATATTGATCCATGATTCCGCATCGAAGGCCGACGAACTCATTTTCTGCCTTTTGGCAAGCGAGAGCCATGTCCATGGCCGAAAGTGACAATCCGGCCAAAGAGTTCCAAACAAGCGCAAACGCCATCTCGATTGACGCGCTGCTGCTCAGTCCGGCTCCTATCGGCACATCGCTGCTGACTTCCGCCTGGATGTTAGGAAGCACTCCATGCTTGCCGAGAGCCCACGCGACTCCCGCTGGGTAGAGAGCCCAGCCAGCGAGTCCTTCTGACGTGCCAGGTTTCAAGCTTCGCAGGTCGAATTCAACCCGACCGAACGCCCTCGACTCGATGACACTTGGCCCCGAGGTCAGGCGGGCATGGACGGTTGTCCCTCGGTCAATCGCCGCGGGACACACGAGCCCGTCGTTGTAGTCTGTGTGTTCGCCAATGAGGTTGACCCGCCCTGGGGCAAACGCACAAACATCGAAGTGACCATGGTTTCTCTTCCTATTGGGGAGTCCATGAGTTTCATCCATGACATTCATTCTGTCTTGGATCTTTCCCCGCAGACTTGTCGGTTAGGTTAACGGCAGATAAAGGAAAAATTAAGATGGCGAGTCGATGGTCCAAAGCCGCCCGGGTCATTGCTCGCCTTAATTTTTGCCGATAGGTTGCCTCTCTTGGAACTCCTCGTCGTTGGTACCTGGATCCAATCTGGATGTGTACTGAGACATCAGCTCCCTAGCATGAGACTCAAAGTGGTGGCTTCCGGCCACCTCGCCTTGCCAAACATTTTCCACAACCCAAGGTGGCACTGGCATGAACACGATTCTTTCTGGAGGTTTGACCTCAACCCTGAAGATGACTGTTGAAATTTGATCCGAATATGAATATTCCAGTATTGCTAAGTTCGGGGCGAGAATTGTTGCTCCTATTTGGGGCGCCCCTTTGGAGCGGCCGGCAAGCAAGACCTGTTCATTGAATCGTCCCACTTCGGGATAACCGCCCGAGATCAAGGTTTCAAAGATCTCTCGCTTGACCTGGGCAACCCATTGATTAACCGTCACGGCCCTATCGTACCGGTCTCCGGCACCTTCAGAGTGACAAGCCACCGTCGACAGTCAGGGTCTGGCCCGTAATGTAACTCGATCCTTCGCCCGCCAAGAACACGACTGCCTTTGCGATGTCTTCGGGCGTTCCCAGCCTGGCGACAGGCGCGGTCTTGCACACATGCTCCCTCATGTCTTCAGGCAGGTCGGCGGTCATGTCGGTTTCAATGAACCCCGGAGCTATTGAGTTGCACGTGATCCCTCTGGATCCCGTTTCTTTGGCTATTGACATGGTGAGCCCAACGATTCCCGCCTTGCTGGCTGCGTAATTCACTTGGCCGGCAGCCCCATGGAGGCCGACAATGCTTGTGATGTTTATGATCCTGCCCCATCTAGCCTTCATCATCCCACGAATGACGGCCCGGCAACAGTTGAACACACCTTTCAGGTTTGTGTCTATGACTGTGCTCCAGTCTTCGTCGGACATTCTGACTAGCAACGTGTCCCGCGTGACTCCGGCATTGTTGACCAGGATTCCGATGGTTCCGAGTTCTGCTTCGATAGACTTGACGACAGAATCAACACTTTCTGGGTCGGACACGTCACAGCCCCATGCCTTGGAAATTGC
Organism: Chthonomonadaceae bacterium; assembly: GCA_016788345.1. Lineage (GTDB taxonomy): Bacteria > Armatimonadota > Fimbriimonadia > Fimbriimonadales > Fimbriimonadaceae > JAEURO01. Next base: position 16,491 of record JAEURO010000024.1, on the reverse strand, counting down.
GGTCGGCACGGTTTGAGAAATGACGTCGACTGTAGCCTGGGCGTTCTTCTCGCTTGTGGCCAAGCAGGCTACGGTCGCGCCCATGCGAGCCAATTCGACACCGACGGCCCGACCAATGCCCCTGCTGGCCCCAGTCACGAGTGCGACCCGGCTTTCTAGGATCACGCCACCACCATCCTCATTTGGGCCGCAGTTTCCTCCAGGGTGGCCACGTCGACAACTTTGAAGGTCTGGGCTCCTTTCTCAATCCGCCTAATGAGTCCGCACAAGACCTCGCCGACCCCGCACTCCACAAACACCGAGTGCCCATCCTTCACCATGTTTTGTATGGATTCGGTCCAACGGACTGGTGACATCAATTGCTTCTCTAGGAGTTCGGGCCACTGGGTGGAGTCTGTGACCGGCAGTGATGTCACATTTGTATAGACTTGTTGTTTTTGTGCGGTCTCGGCAAAATTTGTCTGTCCCAACGTTGCCCCCATTTCGGACGCTGGTTTCTCCATGAGTGGGCTATGAAACGCGCCGCTTACGTTGAGTGGTATCACTCGCTTGGCCCCCATCTCACCAGCGAGCGCACTTACAGCGTGGACTGCGTCAGTGTCCCCGCTGATGACTAATTGTCCGGGAGAGTTATCGTTTGCAATGACGCACACGCCTTTGTCTGTGACTTCTTGGCAAACCTGCTCCAGGATGTCCCTGTCGAGTCCAAGAACCGCCGCCATGGTTCCGTGCTTAGATTTCCCAGCAACAGACATAATGAGCCCTCTTTGTCTAACAAGTCTGGCTCCTGTGCCGATGCTCAAGGCTCCAGCAGCCACGATTGCGGCGTACTCCCCGACACTGTGCCCTGCAAAACTATCGGCGTCCGCTCCAATTGTCGCCTTGAGGGCCGACCAGGCCGCAAGACCACAGGTATAGAGGGCGATCTGCGCATTCTCCGTCTTTCGGAGTTCCTCCTCCGTTGAGTCAAAACAGAGGCCTTTGAGGTCAAGACTGGTGGCTTCGCTAGCTTCGTCAAAGACGTCCTGTGCTTCTTTGATGTTCTTGACCAGGTCTTCACCCATTCCTGGCCGCTGTGAACCCTGTCCAGGAAAAACGACGGCAAACATGGGAGCTAGGTTACCTATCCCAAATGGAGGGCCCTGCATAGACTGACCGCCGTCTCAGTGGCCTGGGTTGTCTGTTCGGTAGACTCTGCATATGCTGACTATGGAACAGCAAGAAGCGCTGTCTGGCGCGCGCGAGCGGCTGGACGCTATTTGGGGGCATCTTTGACATACCCCGCACCAAATCTCAAGTAGCCGAATTAGAAGTCCAGTCTTCGCAACCAGACTTTTGGAACGACCCCAAGGCGGCGCAAACCGTTGTCAGAAAACTGTCGCGCCTCAAGGGCCGGATCCAGCCGATAACTGTCCTCATGAAGAGACACGAAGACCTTGTTGGAGTCTTGGAGATGCTTCAAGAAGAGCCCGACGAGGAACTCCAACGAGAGGCGGACCAAGACGCCAAGTCCTTCTTGGCCGATTTAGACAAGTTCGAGCTTGAGACCTTGCTGGGCGGCGAGCACGACGACAGGAACGCCCTGCTCGAAATCAGTGCAGGAGCGGGCGGGAGCGAAGCTTGTGACTGGGCATCCATGCTCTATCGAATGTTCACCCGTTGGGGGGAGCGAAGCGACTACAAAGTTGAACTCCTAAGCGAGACTCCAGGCGACGTTACGGGATTTAGAAACGTGGCGGTTGAGATCACTGGCCCTAATGCCTATGGCTACCTTAAGAGCGAGCATGGGGTTCATCGACTAGTCAGGATCTCGCCGTTTGACGCAAACTCTCGAAGGCATACGAGCTTCTGCAAGGTCGAAGTCTTACCAGAAATTGAAGACACTGAGGTCGACATCAATCCTGACGAGCTCAAAGTTGAGACGCTGAGGGCAGGCGGAGCAGGTGGACAGCACGTCAACAAAACCGAAAGTGCAGTGAGGATCACCCACATTCCGACAGGTATTGTCGTCAACTGCCAAAACGAAAGGAGTCAGCACAAGAACCGTGCAAGTGCAATGAAAATTTTGGCGTCTAGGCTCAGCGAACTCCAAAAGTCAGAAGATTCTGCCCGGATGTCGGCGATCCGAGGAGATATGGGGCCGGCTGAATGGGGCAGGCAAATTCGGAGCTATGTTTTGCAACCTTATACGATGGTGAAAGACCATCGTACCGGCTTCGAGACTGGGAACACGACCGCAGTCCTCGATGGGGATTTGGACGGGTTTATGGAAGCCTTCCTGCGAAAGCCACCTTCTGACGACACTTTCATCGAGTAATAATCCGTTCAAATAAGCGTCTAAAGAGTCACCCATGATGTCTAGTTTGTTTTTGTTGGCGACCCTTCACAAGGAGTTAGCTCCGCCAATGCCTCTTGGGAGTTCAGCTGAGTTCCAGGCCAGTGCCTACAAGGTTGAAAAGTTTATTGAAAATGGTGAGTTCGAGAAGGCTGGGCAGCTCCTGGACCAAGTGAGCGGACTAGAGTTGACACTTGTTTGGGACGACAAGTCGCTTCCAGACGAGTTGAAAGGCGTCTATATCATGGCGGCGAACGAAGCCATTGAGGAGTGGAAGCAGTCCGTACCTGGATTGACCGTCAAGTATGTCCCGCAAGGAAAACTCAAGGTCAGTTTTGTTGAAACCTTGCCTCCAGCCGCGGACAGCGTCATGCCCGCAGGGGCGACGTTTTTCTACTCAGAGGCCAAGGGCGAACCCAGGGTCGAGGCCGTGATTGCCCAAAAACGAGACACCCCGCCGTCCCAGATCGACCCTCGGCACGTACAAAACGAAGTTGGCTATGCGATTGGCACTTTTTTGGGGGTCAGCCCGGTTCCTCGGCCAGTGGGATACATGGGTCGCTCCGACACCCTGAGCAAACTCTATTTGAGGGTCAACCCTCGGGACTTGGCAATCGTCAAAGCCAATCTAGCCTTCGTGGCCGAGCTTAAAAAGGCTATCACGAATAAAACAAAGTTCGAAACCAGGGCTCCACAAATGTACCTGGGAACCACCGAATTGAAGGGTGAAGATGTCCATCAGGGCGAGCCGATGGAGTTTTCCTTGGAAGTTTCCAACCGAGGGAACAGTCCCTTGCGTATCACATCATCGGTGGAGTGCGGTTGTATCCATATCGTGCCCCCCCAAGAGATAGCAGTTGGCCAGACCGGGCTAGTGACCATCGTGGTCGACACCACAGAGCTAGCCGGAAAATTCGACAAGCAATTCTTTTTGAATTCTAATGACCCTGACCAGTCTGAACGCCGAATTAAGATAAAAGCGTGGGTTGAGCCTAGGTACAGGTTCCTGAGGAAAGACGGAGCCACGACTATTGTCTTTAACGGCGATGGAGCAAAGGAAGAGTTTTATTTGGTTTATGACAAAGACCGACCCTTCAAGCTGACGGCTCTGCGACTCGATGGGATCAAAAATATTTGCGAGTTCGAGGAATGGGAGGGTGACCTTGCAGACCCGCAGATCGGGCGCGGATTGACACGCCAAAAGGGCTACAAGATCACAGTCTTGCCAAGCACTTCAGACCGAGGCGGACGGATCCCCATAAGCTTTGTCGCGAATACCGACGATCCGGAACTCAAGGCGATCATCGGTGGCTTTTATGGCCAATGGGGCATCGTCGCCAACCCGCCACAAGTCTATTTTGGCGAAGTGAACAGGGAGAAGGCGTCAGCTAGCTTCGTTGTGACCAGGCCCGGGAAGCCATTCAAGATTTTGTCTGTGAAGTGTGATTCCGATTTCGTCAAGATGTCGCACGAAAGCTACAAGCAGGGTGACTATCGGGTCAGCCTCATGATCCTGCCGACCGCACCTGCGGGCCGCTTTGACGCTGTTGTGACTGTCCAGACGGACGACCCGAAGTTCCACACTGTGAAAGTCAACATTGCGGCGATCCTCAAGTGAAGCTCGTCGTTTGTATTTTGTCTTCGGCAATTCTCGGTTGGGCCGCTTTGAGGCCCGATGGGGGAACAGTTGAGTTGGTTGTCGCAGGCAATCTCAAGGGCAACCTCGCGCCTTGCGGATGTTCCAAGCCGATGATAGGCGGCATCAAAAGGTGGGCCACCGCCGTACGCAAATTGCAAGACCAGGGGGACACTGTCGTTGTGGTTAACGGTGGCATGACCGAAGGGGACGGACGCCAGATGGCGATCAAGTCCGAAACCCTCGCTGAGATGTTTCGGTCGGTCGGCGTGGCTGCGATCAACATTACAGGAGCCGACTTGCAATTGGGATCCGAAGCAATCAGGATCATCGAGCGGCTTTCTGGAGGGGTTGTGACCTCTTTGGAGCCTGGTGCAGGGCAATTTTCCGACGACCACAGCCCGCGTCAAGCTGGACCATTTTTGATCTGTGGTGTGGAAGATCTCAAGCAAGAACAACTCGACGAATGGATCCCTCCCTTTATCGAAGAAGCCAAGTCTAAGGGCAAGGCACCAATTCTTCTTCTTTTTGCAAATGAATCGGTAGCAAAAAACATTGCGAACCAATTCCCGAGCATCGCCGCAATAGTCTATGTGTCGAGCAACGTGATGTCGACCCCCATAAAAGTTGGCCAGACCTGGCTCCTGACTCCCGGCGAAAAGGGCAAATTCATGGTCTCAGCGACATGGGACGGGGCAAAGTTTACAAGATATAGATGCGTAGAGCTTGGCCCAGAATTTGCCGACGACCCAAAAGTCTCTGAAATATACAACCGGTACCTGGAGCGAGTCGGGGCCGAGAAAATCCTCGATATGGTGCCTCGGACGACCAACGAAGAGTTCGCAGGGAGCCAGTCCTGTGCCAATTGCCATGACGAAGCCTATCAAACCTGGCTCAAATCAAAGCATGCGAAAGCTCTGGACACCCTTGAGGCAGAGAAGCACGATCGCGACCCCGATTGTGTTTCTTGCCACGTGGTCGGATTAGAGAGTTCTGTCGGATTTATGAACAGGGCAGAAACACCGCATCTTGCTGGAGTCGGTTGCGAAAGTTGTCACGGTGCGGGAAAGGCCCACTCCGAAGATCCCAAGAAAAAACTTGGAACTGCTGGACCTTCGTCGTGCGTCAAGTGCCACGTGCCCGACCACAGCCCAAAGTTTGACTTCCCAACCTACTGGGAAAAAATTAAGCACTGAGGCTTGACAGATTTTGACTTTCGATCAAGATCGATGTCTTATCAAACACTGCGTCCAGAGGTCGGTCTTCAGCGCACCAAACGTCGATTTTTCTTTCAACGAACTTGCCTATGACTTTCTGAGCGGTCGAGGACAGTTGAAACTCCCAATCTCCAAGATTTGTGGGATCAATAATGCAGCCAGTCCGCAGGAGGAGGGCCCTGACTGCAGACGCCAACTCAATGGAGATGATGCCTCGGAGGACTGACACGCACTCGTAGGCCGACCGGCAAGCATTGGCCCCCATACTCACAAAGTCTTCGCTTTCGTTTCCTGTTGTCACGTTTCCGACACAGTAAGGCATTGAGCGAGTCTTGAGCTCGTTGACAAGCGAGGCAGAGCAATACTGTGCGATCATCCAGCCCGACTTGACACCGTTGGGATCGTCATGTACCAGGTGGCGAGGTAGACCATAGTTCCGCTTGTCGTTAAAGAGCTTGGCGACTCGCCGTTCGGAGACCCCTCCCACGATAGCCATAGCAGTCCGAAGCTGGTCAGCGGCAAAAGCCAAGGGCATTCCGTGGAAATGTGAGCCAGACAACACATTTCCATCAATGACCAAGGGATTGTCTGTGACCGAGTTGATCTCTGTTTCCACCAATTGGTGGACATTGTGCACAGCGTCCCAGGCAGTGCCGTGGACGACTGGGCCAGACCGGAGGCAGTAGTCGTCTTGCGTGTTATCAAAGATCCCGTTGGCCTCTCTCTGCTTCTTGACAAACTCCGTAGAATGACCTTCGTTGACAGTCAACTTCGAGTCACGCAGGAACCTCGTTACCCTTTCGGCGCTTTCGTTGACCCCCCGGTGGGGACGAAGTCTCTGGACGCTGGACACATGGGCGTCCAAGACTCCGCACATGGCTTCCGTATTGAGCGCGAGGGCAAGGTCTGCATGCCATAGCAGGTTTGTAAACTTGTGGACGGCCAAACCGAGGTGGGCTGCCATGAACGCGGTCCCATTGTTTAGTGCAAGGCCCTCCTTCGGGCCGAAAGTCGATTCAGGGCCCTCGATGTCGGGAAACTCGTCTGACGGGCGATAACGAAGCACTTCCCATGGTGCCTGGAGGTCTACTCCGACTTCCCCGATCTGGCCATTGATTATGACTTGCCCCTTGTTCATTAAGGGAAGGGACATGTGACAGAGGGGCCAGGTCTCCGCTTGCCCCCACGCTGCCAAACCGTGGAACAACCGGGAGGAAGCCACTGTTTGCAAGCCCACACAAAGCGTCAACCAGTCGTCCTCGGATCCCAGAATGGCCCAAGGCAAGGCTATGGGCCCGAAGTGCCATTGCAGCCCGGACGACCTCGCCTTCGAGGTTTGGGCCATATCCAGAAGCATGGCTCAAAATGAGATTGTCTTGAATGACCCCTGTGAGAGCAATCGGAACTGTCGGGCGGTTCCGGTTATCGCCGAACCCGGTGTTGAAGCCATAGACCCTGCGCTCATTGTCGGCCATTTCAGAAACAAGGCTTGCTCGGATCGCATCGAGCCTGTCGAGCGTTTCCTTGGAAACAGTTAGCGTGGCACCGCCGGCTGCGCGAACAAGGGTTTCAATGGTGAAGGCCTGGTCAACATGGATAGTGTCGTGTCCGTCTTGCGCCATGTGCACCATTACCCGAGTGAGCGGACAGTGTCAACCATTTGGTCAAGGGCGACTGTGACATTCTTCGCTTGTCTGGCGGCCTCGGGATCTGCAACGTCCCTCTCTGGGGTGATCTCTCGAATGGTCACAGTCCCTTGTTCTTGTTCGTCCGGCCCAAAGAACACAGCGCAAGGTATGGAGTTTTGCGCGGCGTATCGGGTCTGTAGCTTGAGTGTCACCGTCGGGTCTGGGTAAACAAATGTTTTCAGCCCGGCCTCTCGCAACTGCCGCGCCACCCGAATAGCCCCTGGCAACCAGTCTGGCTTGGTGATCACGAGTGCGTCTGCCATTCTTGCGGAGCACTCGGCCGGCAACCTTTCAAGATCCTTAAGGGCTTGCTCGATCCGGTCGAGTCCGAAAGACGCCCCTACCGAAGGTTGAGGCACGTCATCGATAACGACCATATTGTCGTACCTGCCTCCTCCGGCGAGGCTGCCGTAGGGCCAGAGTGGGTTTCTTGCTTCAAAAACTGGCCCGGTGTAGTAATCCATGCCGCGCGCTAAGACTGGGTCAAAACTGAGGCGTGTGGGGTCAGCCCCAGATTCGACCGCCATATCCACGACTCCTTTCAGAGCATCAGTGTGACCCGCAAGTTCTGGAAAAGCCACTGCAAAGGCAGTCAAGTCCTCGAAGGCCCGCCCTTCGTTGCGATACGAGCGCAGTTGGTGGACAAGAGTCAAAATCTTCGCTATTGCTTGCCCCGGCACTGAACTGACTGGAATCATTTCGAAAGCCGTGCAGTCTTCGGGCACGGCTGGCCACCCCTGATGTTTGATGGCAAGCTGCGCCAGATAGTCGGTCATTAAATAGGTTTCGCCTGTCGCCGGAATCTTGTCGATAGCCCGGACAAACGTGGTCTCATCGAAGTACTGGTCTCCGGCCCTCTCGTAGAGGCCCGACAAGATTGATCTGGAGTTGAGTGAAAGGATTGTCTCGCCAAGCCCGACCGCAGCGAATCCTTTCAGAAGCCAAGTGATTGTCTCGGCATCGGCGGTTCCAAGCGGCGCACCGACGACGTCAGCGTCACACTGGAGGAACTCTCGCAAGCGGCCCTTTTCGGGCTTGTCCTGCCGGAAGGCGAGCCCGACTTGGTGCCTTGGGTAAGGCGCCCTGATCCGGTGTTGATTGACGACCCGGCGGAGCGAAACCGTTTGGTCAGGTTTGAGGCAGACGTCGTCCTTATGCTTGTCTGCAAAGACAAATGTGGGCTGGTCGCCGACACCTCCAGACTTCTTGAGCACCTCGATCGGCTCCAGGCACGGGGTCTCGAGCAGGTTGAACCCCATGTCTCGATACACGTCTTGAAGTCGGGCCAGCACCCACTGCCGCAACAAGATATCGGCCGTGAACCTGTCTTGTGTGCCTGGATAGTTCGTCATCGCTCTTAAACAAAAATGGTCCTCGGAATGGGGATCGAACCCATGACCTTCGGTTCCACAGACCGCTGCTCAACCTACCGAGCTCCCCGAGGACGTACTTGTTGGACAGGCAAGTCTACCGTGCGTCGCCTAATCTTCCTGAGACTAGAGAACCCTCTCCATTCAGGGGCCCTTTCAACAGCCGCAGTCCGCTCAAGATTACCAATACTGTCGATCCTTCGTGGCCTATGACTGCAAAGGGCAAGACAGAGTGCCGGTAGGCGGGAAAGAATGCGTCGACGATCATGGAGCCAATTGTCAAGAAGGCGATCATTCCGGCGCTAAAATACAGGTTGCCCCGGATGACTCTGTTCGTCGACCGTCCAATTCGTACCAAATCGGTCAACCGAGAAAGGTTGTCTTGAACCAGGACGACATCTGCGGCATTCATCGCGATATCGCTCCCAAGGCCACCCATCGCTACGCCCACGTGCGAGAGCGCAAGAGACGGCGCGTCGTTAGTTCCGTCCCCTACGAAGATGACCGCCTTTGAGTCTTTGGCTAACCGCGCGACCTCGTCCGATTTGTCGTCAGGGAGCAAGCTGGATCGAAACTCCTCTATCTTGACTTCGCTCGAGATGGCTGCAGCTGTCGCATCGTGGTCGCCAGTCAGCATGACGATTTTCTTGAAACCCAAGCCTTTGAGATCATTTACGACCTGTCCAGCCTCAGGCCTCGGGGCGTCACGGGTACCTAGCGCAGCGAAACTTTCACCTGATTGAAGGATTGCAACGGTCATGCCTTTGGCTTGTTGCTCATGGACGTGCAACAGGAATTCTTCCGGTAAGTCCTCAAAGAAACGCCTCTGGCCAATCTTGATTTCGCGACCACTGACCTTCGCCAGGACACCTAGTCCGCTGACCGTCTGTTGCTCTGTGGCTTCCGGGATGTCTATGCCTTGTTGTTTGGCAGCAGACACAATGGCTTGTGCGATTGGATGTGTGCTGTATTGCTCTGCCGCAGCAGCTAATTGTAAGACCTCTTTTGCATCGTCTGACATCGTCTGTCCGCCGGACCAACACGCGTGCTCTTCGAGGCAAAGGTTGCCCCCACCGGCAGGCGCCTTGGATTCTCCGCACACACAGATTTCGTCCAGGACCGGCTTGCCGGTCGTCAGGGTTCCGGTCTTGTCCAGTGCGACAACATCGGCGATACCTGCCAATTCAATGAATTCACCGCCACGGACCAAGATGCCACGTCGCGCAGACCAAGCTAGTGCCGAGAGGGTCGTCGCGGGAGTCGAGATGACGAGGGCACAAGGGCTGAGCGCAACGAGAAGGGTGAGAGAGGAATAAAGCGCACGCTCTAAAGGTTCGTGGACTGCAAACCGAACGATCACGGACACGGCACAAGCTCCGATGACGAGCAACGTGTAGGATTGCCCAAACCACTGGCTCACTCTCTCCCCACTGGCTTTGTTCTCTTGAGCGTCCTGGACTAGGCCAACTATTTTTTCCAATGTGGTGTCGCCGACTGCCTTCGTGACGTGGACTAAGATCATGCCTTCGAGGTTTTGCGTGCCACATAGAACATCTTCGCCTGGAAACTTGCTAACAGGCAGGGACTCGCCTGTCATCGCGGATTGATCGATCTGCGTCTGTCCCGATAGGACCGTCCCATCTAGAGGCACCTGCTCAAACGCCAAGACTCTTACGGTGTCTCCCGGCTGGACCTGACTGACGGGAACTGGCCTGTCTCCCTCTGGCGTGACAAGCAAGGCTTGGTCAGGGCGCAACTTGATCAGACCTTCGATCGCTGAGCGAGTTCGTCCGAGAGCGAATTCCTCCAGAGTTGAAGACAGACTAAAGAGAAAGAGGAGCACTGCAGCCTCGGTAATGTGGCCAAGTGCGACTGCCCCTGCCCCGGCGAGGATCATGAGAATGTTGACGTCGATCCTGCGCTCGCGCAGGGCGTTCCAGCCAGACATCAATGCGAACGGGGAGCCTGCGGCGACGCTCAAGACACCCGTGTAGGGCACGTTGAAGAAAGCCAAGAGCAGCGTCAGTCCACAAACGACTGTTAGAGCTGTTTGCACTTTCTGGTACATGGAAATATTATGTGCGCTTGCGTTTCGGGATAAACTGCCAGCCGATATGCCGAAGTCCATTACGCGCAGAGACGTCTTGAAGGGTTCCGCCGCAGCCGCCATCGTGGCGGCCCTCGGAACGACCGCCCAAGCCGATCCAACAAGACCTTCCCCTAAGCGGTTGAGAGTCGGCATTATCGGTTGCGGAGGCAAGGGATGGAGCGGAATGGAACTCGCCGCCGAACATGGGGACATCGTGGCTCTTTGTGACGTGGACATGGAAAACAGGCTAAAGGCCATGGCCCAACATCCCACTGCCGCTAGCTTTCTCGATTACCGGGACATGGTTCCCGCGATGGCCGACAGCATGGATTGCGTTGTGATCAGCACACCCGACCACCACCACTATCCAGCTTCAATGCTCGCAATGAAACATGGGCTCCACACCTACTGCGAAAAGCCCTTGACGCGCACGATTTGGGAGGCGCGCGAAATGTCCAAATTGGCCAGGAAAATGAAGGTGGCGACGCAGATGGGCAACCAAAGCACGGCACAAACTCCGATGAGGGAAGTGGCCAAACTCATCAGATCTGGGGCCTTTGGTGCGGTCAAGGAAATCCACCTATGGACTGACAGGTCGAAAGGATGGTGGGCCCAAGGGTCTCCTCGTCCTGCCGACGCTAAATGTCCAGACAAGCTCGACTTTGATCGGTGGCTTGGCCCCCGGCCCGAGCGGCACTATGCCGAAGGTTATCATCCGTTCTCCTGGCGTGGATATTGGGATTTCGGTACAGGGGCCCTTGGGGATATGGGATGCCACATCTTTAACATGGTTTTCATGGCCCTAGATCTTCGAGACCCACTTGCAGTCCAGGCCGAAACAAGCGGTCACAATCGCGAGACGTTCCCAGAGTGGTCTATTGTCCATTACGAGTTTGGGAAGCGTGGCAACCGGGCGCCGGTCAACTTGACCTGGTACGACGGAGGAAAGCGGCCCGCCCCGTCGCTGGCGAAGGGTTTTGAACTTGGCGGGAATGGTGTCATCGTGGTTTGCGAGAAAGACACCGTTTATGGCGAAGATGAGTCGAACAGTAAGTTCCACTTGGTTAGCGGCAACACAATGCCTGCTGTCAATGTCGATGTCTCTCCGGGGCATATGGCAGAGTTCATGCGGGCCGCGGCTGGGGGCCCGGCAGCGGTGTCGAACTTCCCGAACTATTCGGGACCGATGGCAGAGACGGTTTTACTCGGTAACTTGGCGATATGGGCCAACGGGCCACGGTTAGAGTGGGACGCCAAAAATTTGCAAGTGAAGGGGTCGACGGAATATGACAGCCTGATTAGACCTGACTTTCGAAGAGGATGGGCGGTCAAACTCTGACGTTAATCGACGGCCTTCCGGATCTTGATGTTCTTGAAGGCGACCTTTCCATGGTCGCCTTGGATTGCTATCGAACCTGAGTTCGATTTTGCGAATTCAGGGTGCTCTGCGAACTTACTCTTGGCTACCCGTGCCCAAAAGTCCTCGCTACCTAGTTGATACTCGTAGCACTTGACCCCGTTGAGTTTGGTCCAGCAGGTCTCTTTCGACACCAAGATATCGAAGTGGTTCCACTGTCCTGCTGGCTTTGAAGCGTCAGCTTCTGATTTGTAAAGTTGGTAGAGAAACCCAGTTGTCTCAACCCCATCTTGAATTGGGTGGTCATAAATTTGTATTTCAGGCCCGCTATGCCAAGTTGCCTCACCTGAGTCGGCTACATGGAACATGATGCCACTGTTTTGGCCGGGCTCCAGCTTGAAGTCGATTTTTAACTCAAACCATTCAAACTTTTTGTCTGTACAGATGTCACCAGCCTTTTCTGGCTCCACCACAGTAAGGGCCCCTTCGACCACTTTCCAACCTGAAGCGACGGTGGTCTTCTTGAAGTTGTGCCACCCGGCGCTCGTCGCACCATCGAAGAGGAGTGTCCAACCTTCATTTATCTCCTGCTTTGTCAATGTGTTGTCAGTCAATGAAACCAGGAGTGCGGCCAGAAACATCGTCGTATTGTTACCTATGTGGTGTTGGGGGCCCGCTACTTTCTACTGGGTCTGGATGTCAATGGTCCTAGTCAAGGTCTCTGGACAGGCGCGATTGCCAACCGGCACATCATCTCGACACAATCTCCAATCACTGCATCATTGAAGTCGAACCTAGATGTGTGAAGCCCGGCAGGGCAGTCGTCGTTCGGCCTGCGCAGGCCCGCATAGTAGAAGCAGGCCGGGACTTTGTAGCCGTAATACGAGAAATCTTCGCCTCCCATGGTGGGCTCGGGCTCCTCACGCACCTTGTCAGCATCCATTTGGCGGGCAATGTCCCGAAAACGGTCAGTGGCCCAAGGATCGTTTGTTGTCACTGGATAACCTTCGTGCCAGTCGATGTTGGCTTGGCAGTCCATGGCATTCGCGACTCCTTGGCAGATGTCTAAGAACCGCTTCTTGCCAAGTTCCCTTGTCTCGGGCAGCAAGGTCCTCATAGTCCCGCCAAAGGTCGTGCAATCTGGAATCACGTTGTGTGCGCCCCCTGCCGCCAAGGTCGTGACTGAAAAAACGATGCTGTCCAATGGCGAGACGTTTCGACTCGCGATTGTTTGAATCGCGCTGACCATTTGGTTAAGGGCAATAACGGGGTCAGAAGTTCGATGGGGCATGGCCGCGTGCCCTCCACGACCATGGACAGTGACTTTGAATTCGTCGGTGGCTGCCATCATGGGGCCATTGCGTACGGTGAACACACCTTGGTCTATCCATGGGTTGCCATGAAGCCCGTACATCACATCGACGGGCTTTCCGATGACTTTTCCTTCCAGCGCACCTTCCTTGACCAAACGGTCAGCCCCGGCTCCCCCTTCCTCGGCAGGTTGGAACACAAACAAAATGTTGTTGGCCCGCTCTTCTGCCGCGAGGGCACGGACAGCACCGACCAGAACCGTGGTATGGCCATCATGGCCGCAAGCGTGCATCTTTCCTGCAGCTTGGCTGGCGTAGGGCAATTCCGTTTCCTCTTGAATAGGGAGAGCGTCCATGTCGGCTCTAAGGGCCACGGTGTGTCCGCCTGCGCCGGGGAGCCAAGCCACGATCCCGGTCCCTCCCGCAAGGCCACCGACATAGGAAACTCCGACCTTTTCTAACTCCTCGCGGACTCGCTGCGAAGTCCGGATCTCTTCGTACATGAGTTCTGGGTTCATATGCAGGTCATGCCGGAACTCCATGAGGTAGGGCAAGTCGTCATTGATTCGCTGTCGAAGCATGCGGTCATGGTACCGGAGACATGCGTGAGGTCTTTGTCAGTGTCTCTGGGGAATCAGTTCCGGGTACAACGGACTTGATGTTTCTTGGGGCCGCGCTTTTGTTAATCTCCTGTTCCCTAGAGCCTCCAAAACCCACAAAAGCGCAGATCGCTTGGCACGAACGCGAGTTCATCGGCTTTCTCCATTTCACGACCAATACTTTTACCGATCGGGAGTGGGGTCAGGGCGACGAAGCTGAGTCAGTGTTCAATCCAACAGACTTTAGTGCTTCTCAAATTGTTGGCACGGCCAAGAAGGCGGGCATGAAGCAACTGATTCTGACTTGCAAACATCACGACGGGTTCTGCTTGTGGCCAACAAAGACCACAACCCATAATGTGACACGGAGCCCATTTAAGCGTGACGTCGTGAAACTCATAAGTGACGAATGCAGGAAACAAGGTCTAGCGTTCGGCGTCTATTTGTCTCCTTGGGACAGGAACAACGCGTATTACGGCAAACCCGAATATCCCCGGATTTATCGCGAGCAACTTCGGGAGCTCCTCACAAACTACGGTTCTATTAGCGAGGTTTGGTTCGATGGGGCAAACGGTGGCGACGGCTATTATGGCGGCGCGCGAGAAACACGAAAGATCGATGCGGCGACGTACTATGGCTGGCCCGAGACACATGCCTTAGTCCGTAGGCTCGCCCCCGATGCAGTGATGTTCAGCGACGCAGGGCCAGACGTCCGATGGGTCGGAAACGAGAGCGGCTATGCCGGAGACCCCTGTTGGGCGACCTACACTCCCCACGGTCCAAATGGAGAGGCTCCAGCTCCCGGCCAAACGAAGTGGCAGGAAGGGGAAAACGGGCATCGGGACGGTCGATTTTGGATTCCAGCCGAGTGTGACGTCAGCATCCGGCCAGGGTGGTTTTGGCACGAGTCAGAAAATGACAAGGTCAAATCGCCCGACCAGCTTAAAGAGCTGTATTTCAAGTCGGTCGGAAGAGGTGCTGTCTTCTTACTCAATATTCCGCCTGACCGAAGAGGGCGGATCCATGAGAACGACATCAAGTCGTTGGTGGGGTTTCGGCTATTGGTCGATGAGTGTTTTGCCCGAGACTTGGCGGGCACGGCCAAAACCAGCCCTAAGTCCGCAATGCCTCTCATAGATGGGAACCGGAGAAGCCATTGGAATGGAAACGAGGTGACCCTAAGTTGGGACAGGGCCATTGAGTTCAACACCCTCAGACTTAGGGAAGCGATCAAATTTGGACAACGAATCGGGTCCCTAGAAGTTTCCGGATGGTTTGAGGGCCGTTGGAGGACTCTTGCACTTGTCCAGTCGGTTGGTAACTGCAGGCTTATTCAATGCGAACCAGTTTCGACGACACGATTGAGGATACGCGTGACAGAGTCGATGGGCGAAGCCAAACTCTCTGAAGTAGGCGTGTTCTTAGATCCAAACGAGGCGCCCTGACGTCACCTTCTGACAATCATCCCTTGTGAATCAAGTTTGTAGTCCTTGTACTCCGTTGGAAGATTGAACGCTCCTGCAGAGACCTTGCAGTCAAACTCGTTCGAAAAGACCTCGTCTTTTCCGAGGTAGACCACATATCTGGACTTCGTGGAGATTGGGCCGCTCGTTGTGGGTACATCCCAAACAAAAGCCCGTTTCGCACCGAGTGCCACTCGGTGGTAACTATTTCCACAATCGGGATACAAACGGTACTCAATGTTCCGCCATGTTCCCGAACTGTCTTTGGCTTGCCTGACGATCGGCAACAAACTATCGAAGGCAGGCAACCAGACATTTTCGGACGTGCCGTTCGCCAGGATCAAGATCTGAGGACATTCGGCGCCAGAACCGCAGCATTCGTTCTTTTTGACTATGAGGGTTAAGTCTTTCGTGTCTACAGCGACTTCGTCTATTCCCCAGGAAACGTGCTCTGATTCACCGAACCCACCGACTGCAGACGTGTCTGGCAAGTCTGATTTCGCGGAGTACCGCGCCATCTCCATTGAGCCGACAATTGCGCTACATACCAGGGCGGCTAACATGGCAATATTTTAGCCCGGATGAGAAGCACATTGTACGGTTCCCGTACAACTGCGTGCATAGCGACACTTCCGATTAGCAGCCTCTCTAACGCGGAATGGCCCTGCGCCGCCACGACGACAAGGTCGGCTGCGATGTCCTTGGCAACTTCCGCTATGACCCTCTTTGGGTCTCCCTGGTGTACTGTGGACTCAACTAATGGGGCGATCGACTTTAATTTTTCGACGGCGTCAGTTTGGGCACGCTCGATCTTGGCTTCAATGACAGACAAGGTTTCCCCACTCATTTCGGGGTGGTGCCGCTCAGCTATCGCGACGAGGGATGGATCTGTGAGATCGGCCGTCACAAGGACTATCCTAGCGATGCCCTTTGGATCCATTGCGACAAATTGTTCGATGGCCCGGGATGAATAATCCGACAGGTCGTGTGCTACAAGAACGGTCAGACCGGAACCAGGCTTGGGCTCTGACTTTCCTATGAGAACAGAACAGGGGCAGACCGTTGCCAAGGCTTTGGTGACGCTGCCAGCAAAAAACGACTCAAGGAGCGACTTATGTTGAGAACCAACAACGACAAGGTCGTGGTCTCTACCACCTTCAACCAGAATGCTGCCAGCGTTGCCAAAAAGGACTTGGGAAGTTGACCCAGGCCGCTCTTTGGATAACTTGTCGAGTGCTACAACAGCGGCATTGTTGAGATCTTCCATAATCTGTGCCAAGGGATGGGTGGCTGCAAGTTCGGGAAATGAGCCGTCAGGCAACATCGGCTCGACGACGCTAACAAAGTCAATTCTGGATGAAGCGAGCTGTAGAGCGTCTAAAAGGGACACCGACGGCTTCCATGAGCCTGCAAGGTCGACGCCGACC
>JAEURO010000249.1 GCA_016788345.1 Chthonomonadaceae bacterium | reverse complement strand
AACCAGGCTGCAAGATACATCAGCCTGGCCACATGGCCCCATGGTTAGGAGAATACCAGCGCCGACGACTAGCATCGATGAAAGATTATTCTCAAGCTTGCACGTTTCTCATTTCGCGGCGATCGTTTGCACACATATCGCCTGAGGTCGGAAAGGAAAAACTGAGCGTTCTTACGAACCAGGGTGGAAGCTGGCGCGAACCACTCCCCTTCACCCTTGCAGGAATTAGAGTGATGGTACATGTGCTCAAGTTCTGGTTTCAACGGATGAGAGAGAAAGTACCTCGGACAAGGACAGAAACTCTGGCCACGCCCATTTTCGGCTAGAGATGCTATATACTTAAAGTGTAAATTGTGTGCTGACAAGCCTCGTAGCGTCGTCTTGCCTGGTTTCGCTTTCGCGCGCGTTCACAAACATCGAAGATTTTACAGTAGGGTCGTTTTCACAGACAATCGGATTTCAACGGCAGTTCTCTTTTAAGCAGACAGGGATGGACAAGTCTCATTCGGCGTTTGGCGAAAGATCGGGGTCCGGAGCGATTATTAGCAACCCTGATAACGCCCTGCTCCATTTTGATGTCGGAAACCATGAACAAAAGCTCTGGACATCATCCGATCGACTAAGCTACAACCTTTTCATGACTTTAGGAGCGATGGGTAACGTTGAAATCGACCTGAGCCAAGAAACGAGTATCTACTTTGATCTTTACACCGACCCGTCGAACTTCTCTGCTGACACATGGCAACTCTACATAAATGACAGTAGTGGGAATTACGCCTTTAGCCAGCAGTGGCAGTATAGGCCAGGAGGCATCGAATTTAAGAGAGACTCTTTTTCACGTTCAATAGATTGGGCACGAGTGGTGAGTATACAATTCACGGAGAATATGAGTGCGGCACCAAACCCCCTCGTTTACTCTGTACAGCACATCTATGCAGTGCCCGAACTCCCGCCCAGCCTCTTTCTTCTTGCAACTCTGGGTTTTGTTCGACGCAGAAATTCGGCCCGAGCCCAATAACCACCGGACTGAAGATGGTGGCCGCGAGATCGTCTGGCGGGAGGCCGGGCTAATGCGGTGGATTGTGCACTCTTCCCCGATGGGTGGAATGGAGGGAGCGACACTCAACTTCGCTCCTTTCAATTCTCTCGGCCATTGTTGACACCCGTGTCACTTTCGACCTGAAAGGGAAAAGCTGAGTGTACTTTCGAACCAGGGTGGAAGCAGGCACGACCATCCGCCTTCATTCCGGCCACCCGCCCTTCTCTCGGTCACTCGCACGTCACGCGCGGCACCATGAATGGCATGAATTGAAAAGCGCAGCAAAGATCAGACAAACAGACACCAACTCAGCAGAATCGCTGGTCCCAGGAGCTCGAACTTACTGCACTGCCTACTTGTGGAAGGCCTCACTTCGGACTAATGAGGCTCACTAGATGCAAGAGACCCAGAATAGTAACAAGCAACCAAAGTATTTGGTCGACCAGAACCCGTAGCAACTTGCCTCCGGCCTCAATGAGTCGAATTGAGGACTCGATTCGCTCCACACCGCGTATCCGATTCTCTTCAGTTTTCTTGTCTGCGTCTGTTCCAGTGCCGCTTCGCGTTGGCTCCTCAACAATTGGAACGTCGCTCGACTGCTTGGACAATGCCATGCGAATTCGTGCTATTCATTGTTGAGGCCTGACTAAGCCACCGGCCCTTGTTTCGCGTACCTCTTCTCCGGCTTGATACAGCCCTGATCATCGGAGATCTTGTCTGCCTTTCTGCATCCCCAGTAGGAAGCAATGGAGCATCCACCTTGTGACCCACGATGGCTTAGTACCGCGTTACATTAATTTTATCATTGTTCCCAGGCGCACGCCGCGCGTTTCGACGCAAATGAGGACAAAGACCCTCCTTCCGTCACGATGGTGCCATGCCCCACGAGGAGGGAGTGGGGGGCGCGTGATTCTATGGTTTCTTGTCAAGCCCCTGGCCGTTTTCGAACGGCCTGTCGTTCTTGTAGACGCTCCAAG
>JAEURO010000248.1 GCA_016788345.1 Chthonomonadaceae bacterium | reverse complement strand
AGATGGCGGGTGGAGTCGTGGGTTCGAAGACTCCTGTCCATCCTAACGACCACGTGAACCGCGGCCAGAGCAGTAACGACACGTTCCCGACGGCCATGCACATTGCAGTGGTCAACGAATTGCACATGCATCTCTACCGTAAGGTCGATATTCTGATTTGTACGCTTATGAAAAAATCAAATGACTTTAAGGATATTGTCAAGGTCGGACGCACCCATTTGCAAGACGCGACACCCGTGACTTTAGGCCAAGAGGTCGGATCATGGGCATCTCAGATCAAATTCTGTATGTCGGAGATCCAACATGCAGAGCACGGCCTCTACGACCTTGCCATCGGAGGGACCGCCGTCGGGACAGGGCTAAACGCACATCCCGAGTTTGGGGACTTGGCCGCCTCAAAGTTTGCACAAGAAACGGGCTTTCCGTTTAGATCTGCGGAAAACAAGTTTGCGGCCCTGGCTGCCCATGATGCGTTGATCCAGGTGTCTGCGGCTTTACGGACGCTGGCTGGGGCTCTCATGAAAATGGCCAATGACGTCCGATGGCTCGCAAGCGGTCCAAGGAACGGGATTGGCGAGATCACAATCCCGGAAAACGAACCTGGGTCGTCCATTATGCCAGGCAAGGTCAACCCGACCCAATGTGAGGCGCTCACAATGGTCGCCACCCAGGTCTTTGGGTGCGACGCGACCGTGGCGTTTGCAGGATCGCAAGGGAATTTTCAACTCAATGTCTTCAAACCAGTCATGGCATACAACGTCCTGACTTCGATCCAGTTGCTTGGCGACGCTTGCCAAGCTTTCAATGACAACTGTGCAGTCGGCATCGAGCCGAATGTTGCAAGAATTGAAGAGAACCTGGACAAGAACCTCATGCAAGTGACGGCCCTGAACCGCCACATCGGCTATGACAAAGCGGCCTCAATAGCAAAAAAAGCCCACAAAGAGGGCCTGTCGCTGCGCGAAGCCGCACTTGCGCTGGGCTATGTCACTTCCGAAGAGTTTGATTGTTGGGTCGATCCCATGGAGATGACCCATCCCTAGACTTGGTTCTCGATGTTGGCTTTTCAGCTTGGTCGCGTTATCGACAGGTTGCACGCCAAGAGTTGAAGTCTCCTACAAGAAGTGGGCCGAGCCCGGACAACAGTATGTGCCTGACCAATCGTCTGGCAACGCCTTTGACACGTACTTGACCATTGCAAAAGTCACCGAACAGAAGGACCCCGGGGCTTGCCGACAGGTCAGCTTCACGAACCCGGCAAAGAAGGCTATCATGCGCAGCCTTGCCGGGCCGATCAAAAGACTGAACCAAGCGACTGGGCTCAGCTGTCAATTCGTTTATCGATGTGCAGGAGCGTTTGAGGCTCATCCAGGCTCTAGGGGATGGCGGTTGCTCGGAAGGGCCCTGGTTTGGATGATTGAAGACGCTGTGGAGCGAGGAGACTTTTCGTCGGCCGTCCGGACTTGTCTTGTGGCCACTAAGTTTGGACAAGATTTGACCCAAGGTGACGCCCAGACGGCCAGCCTGGGAATTACCATCAGTGACGAGGCCCGCCGAGCTCTGTTACCCGGGTTCAAACAACTTTCCGTCGCGCAATCCAACCAATTGTACGCGGGCCTCGCCAAAATCCTGTCCCAACGTGCTGGCCTGTCGACGACCGTCGGGCACGAGGCTGAAAGGATGAAGCTTGGAGTCCAGTTTATTCAGGACTGTAAGGAGTCGGAAAATTATGACAACCTGACCGCAAAATTCGGGAAAACTGCCCGGTCTGCCACCGATTATCTTCGCGGGTTGGACGATACAAAGGTTCAAGAGTATTTCGAGGGACTGATGGAAGCCATGGATCAAGTGTCCAAGCATTGGACACAAGAAATCGACAAGCCCATGGTCTCCCGAAGAAAGCACAGTTTTGGAGAGGGAACAAGGATTTATGAGAAGTTTGTATCAGCCTTCGCAAGCTCTCTACCCAGTTTGGCAAAAATGGCCGATGAGAACTTGGCTCATACGCGGATCCTTGCCGTTTCTGCTTGGGCGTTCAGCCGCTCTCGCATGGGTGTGGCACCAGACGACCTTTCAAAACTGCCAGCATCGTTGGTGACAGACCCC
>JAEURO010000247.1 GCA_016788345.1 Chthonomonadaceae bacterium | reverse complement strand
GTGTACGTCACCCGCCTCTATCGACACTCGGAATCGGAGAGGGGCGATTTTGGAGAGGCGTTGGGGTTTCCGACCTTTTGCGTAACGACTTTGGCGGCGTTTGTGGGTGGATCAGTTTTGGGTCTCATGGCCTTGTTGCTACCCTTGGTCTCAGATAAAGCCGCCTTCTCTCCTATGATAGTCGCCGTCTTGGTCGTCACAGAGATTGTATTCTGCTGGACCATGCCTGCAGAAAGTGCGCTTGTTGGCATGGGGTTGGGGCAGAGGACCGTTTGGATCCGATTGATCGGAATCGCCGCCACATTTATTGGAAGTGTGGTTTCGATGAAGCAAGGGTTCGGAATCTTGGGAGTCGCCTTGTCACGCCTATTGGCCCAGACTCTGGTCAGCTTCATTGTCATGGTGGTCGCGTCGACGGTGACCAAGACGAAGTTCCGGATCCCAGTCATTGCGGTTGCGGCGCCACTAGCATGGACTTTCGTCTCCGGGTTCGTCACCCACCTGGCCACTGGTCTACCGGATCCAAACGGGCCACTCGCAAAGACTATCGTCTCGTGTTGCCTGCTTTGTCTGCTCCTCCTGCCTTTGGCCATCGTGGTCGGGTCGCCGAGTCTGCGGTCGGCGGCGTCAGGAATTGCGAAGAGGTTGGCTCTTGAATAACCCGGTCGAGCGGCTCGTTTTCAAACTGGCAAGGCACAAGAATCCTTTCATTCGAGCAGTCTTCGGGTTGAGCGACGAACTCCTCGCACGAGACGAGGAACATGAACTGAGAGAGGTCATCACCATAGAGAGAAAAGTGTTTGGCAGTCTAGGGATCTTAAGGTTGGACTGTAGTAGCGTCAAAAGGGCCGCGAAACTGACTCTAGCCAGCGCACTTGGCAAACGACGGCTCCGCCCATGGATTCCAGGCTTCAGCAAAGCCGTAGCCAACTGGATAGGTTTTGGGCCACTGTTGATACAGTTCGCGGTCGCACGGTTGCGGCATAGGCAAGTGCAAGACCACAGACCGGGCTACTGTTTTCTGCCAGCCGAGAGATACCGCGACCAAGCCATGGGGATCTTGGGTGGAAATGTCCTCGCAAGGGTCGAGCGCACACCTCGCCTGACTGTCAGAGTCCTCAAGTTTCTTTGCAAAGCCGTGTTGGCCGAGCCCAAACTTCTTTTCTATCCAGAGGCCGGTACCAATGCCTTAAGATGGTTATGCTACTACGAACACGTGCTTGTTCACTACTCCCCATACCAGATCGCAAACTACGGCGAAGGCATCGCGTCGATGTCCCTCGTCACAGAGTACTGCCGTCAACATGGGGTTCAGACTGTCAACCTGCAACATGGCGAACTCGTCGTTAGTCGACAAATGGCGTTCAAACATGTCGCTGTGTGCCACTTTTGGAGCCAGAAATATGCCGAAACCTACTTTCGGTGTAAGTGCACGGCAGACCAGGCCTTTGTGAGTGGCAACAGCGACCATCGGCGGCTTGCAGAGTGCAGGGAGACACCCCGTGTCGCTCAACTTCTAGTCATCCACCACCTTATCGCCAACATCGGCCCGGCCTATCTGAGCGGGATCACAAAGTTTGCATCGATCCTTGGGGCAAGCCATCAAGTGGTTGTTCGGAGGCACCCACTTGACCAAGGATTGTGGGCCGAGTTCCTTGAAGAACTCACGCGTGCGCTTCCGGAACATTCCGTACGGCTTCAAAACCCAGACGAATCGCCTCTTCATCCGGCCCTCATTGAATCACCGTTTGTCATCGGTGCCACGAGCGCGGCGCTCTTAGAAGCCTGGGTCGCAGGAGCAAAAGTGGCCCTGGTGCCCGGTGCCTCGACAAAAGAATCTGCGATCAACCCCTACTCGGGATCCAGAAACATGCTATGGATAGATAGCGAGACAAGTGAGTCAAGTGTCCGCGAATTCATCGAGTCACCAAGAGACGACTCTACCGAAGAGTGGTCAAAACTTGACAACTTTAGCCTCGTCACCACCTCGGATCCCGTGCCCGTGCGCACGGTGTCACAATAAAGGGACTACAGATGTGAATGCAATTCAAAAACAACAAGTGTCTGACCTAGCATGGCCCTCGTGGCCGGAATACGCGCCTGACGAGATCGCGGCCGCAATGGAAACATTG
>JAEURO010000246.1:1929-2202 GCA_016788345.1 Chthonomonadaceae bacterium | reverse complement strand
ATGGCGAAGGTCAACGGGACGGACATAGCCGCCTTCCTTGTAGAGCGAGATGACCCTGGGGTGACGGTCGCACGTGAAGAACACAAGATGGGCCTCAAGGGCTCTTCGACAGCCCGCGTTGAGTTTGTTGACGCTGAGATCCCTCTAGAAAACTTGCTTTACGTTCCGGGCAAAGGCCATCATGTCGCGTTCAACGCGTTGAACATTGGTCGGTTCAAGCTAGCAGCGATGTCATTGGGCCCTGCTCGCGAAGCCATTTACGAGTCCAGTCAG
>JAEURO010000246.1:0-1919 GCA_016788345.1 Chthonomonadaceae bacterium | reverse complement strand
ACGCCTGCGACATAAGGCATTTGGGGCAAAGTTTAAGGGACTTTGGCCTGATTCGACAGAAGCTCGCCGACATGGCCACTCTCTATTTTGTTGCGGAGGCCGCGCTCTACCGTACAGGTGACTTGATCGACTCTGCCTTTCATGCCAATGACGGTTCTATAGACGGCAACCGGAAGGCAGCAGAAGAGTTTGCGGTCGAGTGTAGCGCGGTCAAGGTTTTTTCGACAGAGTGCGAGTCCCGGATTGTCGATGATGCGCTCCAAATCTATGGCGGCTATGGATTTACTGAAGAGTTTCCTATCGCCCGGGTCTACAGGGATGCCAGGGTTAGCCGCATCTATGAAGGCACCAACGAGATCAACCGGCTTTTTATTGCAGACAGGTTGTACCGAAAACTGAGAGATGGAGCCATCACCATGTGTCCCGATTCCTTCGTGTCTGAACTCTGTGCAAAAGCCTATTCAAAGTATGAATCTGGCCAAGTCGTCTTGGGCGCCCTGAGCGATCTCACAATCCTTTCTTATGTTGAGCAGTCAGCAAGGACACGGGCTCGACATGGAGGTTTAGCAGCCGCTGCCCACGGGCGGTTCGTAAACTGGGCAAATTGCCAAGCGGCGCAGGCCTATCAAACCATCACTGGAGAGGCTGTCCAAATTCCTGCTTCGAACTTAGGGCACGTGGACGATCTGGCAGAGGCATTGCTGACAACCCGCCGCCCGGTCTCTTTCTGAACGGGTATCACACTGTGTATGATCCTTGGAGGCCTACTATTGGCAGCGGGTCCATCGAACTCAGAGACATTAGTCCAGTTCGACAGGCCCGGTGCGCACTTTACTGAGTCTTGTCCTGTTGGGAACGGTCGAATGGGGGCCATGGACTTTGGCGGAACGGCTGAAGCAAGAATTGTTCTGAATGAGAACACGATGTGGTCCGGCTGGCCCGAAGACCAAAACCGTCCAGACGCTTACAGACACAGAGACGAGGTCATTGACTTGCTCTTGAAAGGCAAGAACGGCGAGGCAGAGAAGCTTGTGAACAAGTACTTCACTTGCAGCGGCCCAGGGAGCGGACAAGGAAACGGCAAAAACGGACCGTTCGGGTGCTACCAAACCCTTGGTGAACTGAAAATCTTGTTCGATGACCGGGTCGGCGATGTGACGAAGTACCGTCGGACTCTCGACCTCGCCAATGCGTTGAGTACGACACAATGGACCACAGGCGGCGTCACTTACATTCGAGAAGTCTTTGCTTCCAAACCCGAAGAGTCAATCTTTTTGCGCCTCCGATCTTCAAAGCCTGGCGCCCTTGCTTTCACGGGACTCTTGTCTCGGCCGGAGAACGCCACTGTGAGTGCTGGACTGGGCAAACTTTCCATGACTGGCCGTCTTGGCAAATCGCTCGACTACTTGTGTACTTTGAGGGTGCGGACAGACAAAGGTACAGTCAAGTTTGATTCTGCGAGCGGGGTCGTAGTCCGTGGGGCGACCGACGCTGTAATAGTGGTCACTGCATCAACGAACTATAGCGGGCCAGTTTCGGGTTCTCATTGGGGCACCCGCTATAAAGAGAAGGTCGAAGAAAAGTCCTTACTTGCTATTGCTAAGCCCTGGCAGGAAGCTCTCGAAAGCCATAAAGCAGACTACAAAAGGCTCTTTGGTGCTTGCTCGCTGACCCTTGATGGTTCGGCCTCCAAATCATCGACACCGACAATCAAGAGGCTTGAAGCCGTGAGCAAAGGAGCGTCTGACCCTGGGCTTGCTGCACTCTACTTCAACTTTGGCCGATACTTGCTCGTGTCCAGTTCTCGAGAAGGCGGACTCCCCGCAAATCTGCAGGGATTGTGGGCCGAAGAGTTGCAAACTCCGTGGAACGGCGACTATCACACCAACATCAACGTTCAAATGAACTATTGGCCCGTA
>JAEURO010000245.1 GCA_016788345.1 Chthonomonadaceae bacterium | reverse complement strand
TGTTTCCGGCAGACTCGTCCAGACCCACCTCAGCCAGGATTTCGGCCACTGGCCTGTTCTGCTTGGAGAGCAAAACGGGCTCTAAGACGCTCCTGCCGATGGTCCAACGAGGATCGAGTGAAGCATAAGGGTCTTGCCACACCATACCCAATGTCGTAGCCTGGCCCGGCTCGACGCGCTTGATCTGCCTGCCTGCCAGAGTGATTGTCCCAGATGTCAAAGGTTGAAGCCCCAAAATGGCGCGCGCAAGGGTCGTTTTTCCACATCCTGATTCGCCGACGATCGCCAGGGTCTCTCCCTCATCGAGGTTTAGACTTACGCCGTCGAGCGCCCGTGTTTCCCCGAACGAGACGACAGCGTCTTCGACTGTCAGAAGGCTAATAGGGCTCCTCCTTCCGTCCTTGGCTCCATTGTAGCCGTTGCGACAGCTTGTCCAGAAAATCGCCATCGTCAACGCAGACCAAACGCGTCTTTCGTGGCGACTTTGTGACCCGTACGAGATCACCGCTGAGCATGTGCAACCGACTTTGACCGTCACACGAAAAGACCGCATCACCTCGCGTTTCGACTCTGATTTCTATGACTGTTTGCGGACTCAATACCAGCGGTCGCGACGACAAAGTGTGAGGCATGATCGCTGTCAATAGGATACATTCCATCGTTGGATCAATGACTGGCCCCCCGGCCGACAGGGCATAGGCTGTCGATCCAGTCGGCGTAGACACCATTATCCCGTCTGCCGGGTATCTCGAGAGGGGACGTCCATTGACCCTCGTGTCGAATGTCAGCATTCTCGTGGTGGCGGAGCGTTGGACTGCGGCTTCGTTCAATGAGTGGAGCGTCGCCACCGTCCGGTCCTCGCGGATCAAGTCCGTTTGGACCATCATGCGGTCAACGATGGTCGACTGTCCATCGATAAACTGGCTGAGTGCGGCACCGGTCTCTTCGGGCTTGACCTGTGTGACAAAGCCGAACCGGCCATAAAACACTCCAAGAATTGGTGTGCCGGACTGGGCACACAGGTGCGCGGCCCGCATAAGCGTGCCGTCGCCGCCAAAGGTCATCATGAGATCCGCACTGGCCAACTGATCGGGCGAGTGCGCCTGGACGCCGAGCGCAGTCGACCCTTCCCGGTCTGAGCCGACTTCAATACCCCTGGTTGTAAGCCAGTCCGCAGTGGCTTTAGCTGCCCGTAT
Source organism: Chthonomonadaceae bacterium (assembly GCA_016788345.1). Taxonomy (GTDB): domain Bacteria; phylum Armatimonadota; class Fimbriimonadia; order Fimbriimonadales; family Fimbriimonadaceae; genus JAEURO01. The sequence continues at coordinate 1,069 of JAEURO010000245.1, read as the reverse complement.
GGCGTCTTGCCGGTACAGGTTGACAATCAGATTGACGCGCACGCGTCAGTTTGTACCGGATTTCATGCGTTTTAAGTTGTTTCTTGCGTCCTCAAAATTCGGTTCAATGCTGAGAGCCTTTTCAAGAACCGCGATCGCCTCCGACTTCTTGTTCAGCCTTTCGAGGGCGACGGCCAAGTTGTTGTAGGCGGGCATGTATTTTGAATCAGAAGCAATTGCCCCTCTGAACATTTTTACAGCTTCCTGGTTTTGCGACTGCCGCAGGTTCCAAAGGCCCATACCGTTCATGGCTTGCGCGTCGTTGGGACGGTCTTTGTAAGCCTGGACATAGTTTTTGTAAGCCAGATCAAAATCTTTTAGCTGCCATTGGACGTTAGCAACGTTGAGCCGCACATCTGTCCGGTTCGGGGCTTTGGCGAGCACTTCGTTCCATAGGGCCAACGCGTCTTTCAATCGGCCAGTCTCGTAGTACGCGGTGGCCACGTTCAATTTTGCATCAAGGCTTGAAGGGTTTGTACCCATCACTGATTCGAGAATCGGGGTCGCTTCTTGCCATCGGCCTTTGTTGGCGAGAATCAGGGCAAGGTTTGTATTGGCATCGATATCGTCGGGTTTGATGGCTAGACACTTGCGATAGGCTTCTTCGGCTCCGTCTTTTTGACCTAGTTTCTCACGAAGAATGCCTACGTTGAACCAATAATCGGCTCGACCCTTAGTCTCTTCGTTAGCGCCCTCAAGCAGTTTCAGGGCTTCCTGGCTCCGGCCAGTTTTGGAGTAGAGGTTTCCAAGAAACAACATGAACTCCGGTGATTCGTCTCCGAGTGCGATCGCTCGTTCAATGTATTTGACGGTCTTGGCGTCTTCTTTTGTCTTCGAATAGGCTGCAGCGGCGTTATGGGCCAGGATCCTAGTGCTTGGATCGCTGTCCGAACCTTGTGCATAGTAGTCACCGGCCTGGCTGTACCGCTCTTGCATCTCATACACGCGGCCCATGTTGTTCAGCACATAGGGATCGTTTGGCCGCAACCGCAAGGCGGCCTTGTTCGCGTCAAGCGCTTTGTCTGCGTCG
>JAEURO010000244.1 GCA_016788345.1 Chthonomonadaceae bacterium | reverse complement strand
GAATTCAAAGTCTATTGCTTGGGCGAAAATTTGGACGATGATGGAGGAGACACGGATGAACTTGGACTGCTCCCCGACGTAGCCCTCGAGCCTGTCACGGGGTAAGCGAGGGAGACAAGTCTGCAGCCTTCATCGCTGCAATCATGTTTCCGATGTGTTCATTCAGCGGCAAACCGATCAGGTCTGCGCCAGTCTGCACGTCGTCGCGATTGACTCCTGCCGCGAAATTTGGTTCCTTGAGCTTCTTAATCACACTCTTGGCTTCGAGGTCGTCCAGACTCTTACTAGGCCGGACATAGCTCACGGCAAGAATGAAGCCGCTTAGCTCGTCACACGCGAAGAGGTGGCGTTCCATAGGGGTGACGGGTTCGACACCTGTCATGGCTGGATAGTGGCTTTTGATTGCTTTGATCACATTTGGGTCTGCGCCAAGTGTCTCTAGATGGGCCGCTCCCCAAAGTGGGTGGTCGTCTGGGTGCGCCTCATAGTCAAAGTCGTGCAGCAGTCCGGCCAGTCCCCAAAGTTCAGAACTCTCACCACGGAATTCCGCGTACCATCGCATGCAGGCCTCCACGGCCAACATGTGTTTGATGAGCGACTCACTTTTTGTGTGCTCTTTGACAATTTCTAAAGCTTCTTTCCGCGTCACGACTGCTTAATTGTGCCATGGCCGCGCTTTGCAAATCTTTCTGGCAAAAGACTGGTGTCCACAGGTTCACCCCTGACCGCGGCTGCAATAAGCTGACCGGTAACGGGGGCCAAGCTGACGCCCATCATGCCGTGGCCCGTGGCGACCCATAAGTTAGGTCTGGAGGTTGGACCAATGTATGGCAGACCGTCTGGCGAACAAGGCCGCAGCCCAGCCCAGACCGGGCCACGGTTCATCTGCGAGTAAGCAGGGATGCACCGACCCACCGATTCGACCATCCCTTGTAGCCTGAGATGATCGACGCTGAAGCTCCATTCGCCGAGTTCCATTGTCCCTCCAAACCTCACGCCTCGACCCATGGGTGTCACGGCCACCCTGGCCTCGCAGAAAATCATTGGAGCGTCTGGAGATTGGGGCGGCTCGACAGTATAAGAGAGCCCCTTGCCTGGCTGTACTGGAATGTCCAGCCCTAGGGACTTTCCAACCTGGCCGGACATCGCCCCACATGCAAGTACGTAGCCGTCTGCCCCTTCAAACCTGGATTCGGCACCCCATTCAAACTCAACGCCACGTGCTTGAAGATCTTGGAACAAGCAGTCCAAGAGGCGTCCAGGATCCAGATGGCAGTCGTCTGCATAGTGGACGCTACCGTGAGCCATGATTTCGACGCCGTTAAGTTCCATACCTCCCCTTGAAACAGAAACCGATAGGCCGAGCTTCTGTCCCATCTCACATACTTCGACTTCTTCTTCAAATCGTTGTTGAGTCTCGCACACAAGGTGTAGGCCCCTGGATTGAAGGCCAAATGAGTAACCTGACTCAGCCGCAAAATCGAGATAGAGCTGCTTGCTTGCCAAGTGCAAGTCGCAAAGTACTCGGGCTGTCGTATCCACATGGCCCCGAGTGCAACTCTTGCTGAATAAGAGGCACCAACGCGCGAGAGCTGGGTCTAGTGTTGGTTTGATCCGGAAGGGGCTCTTGCGGTCACCAAGTAGTTTGAGTCCGGTCGATACCATTCCTGGAGCTGCTAAAGGAACAAAGTGGCTTGGAACGATGATGCCTGAGTTCCCTAGAGAACACTTGTCTGTCCCTATGTTGCCTCGGTCAGAGACAATGACTTCGTGTCCATCTTGTTGTAGGGACCGGGCGCAAAACAGGCCTATGACGCCTGCCCCAATGACCTTAATCCGCACGTCGCGAGACTACCTCGTGCAAAGGTATCTTTCCGACATGCCCCGCCCACTTGTGTTCGGAAACGGAAGCTTGCTTGTCTGCTTTGACAGACAGCACCGGGCGCGGGACCTCTTTTGGCCAAATGTCGGCTACCCGAACCATTTGTTAGGGCATATTAACCGGGTCGGCGTGTGGTGCGGTGGTGCACTTTCGTGGGTGGAGTCTGACTCTTGGCAGAGAATATTAGGATATGACGGCGAAACGAGTTCCGGCCTTTCATTGTGGCGTTCATGGGATCTTGGTCTAGAGATCGAGGTTAGGGAAAACGTTGCCGCTGACGCACCCGCATTTGTCCGCTCAATGCTTGTCCGTGACTTGAGAGGAACTGACCGTTTGGTCAAGCTCTTCTTCACTCAGAACTTCATTCTTGGTCAAAGCGATGTGGGAAACACCGCGTTTTACGA
>JAEURO010000243.1 GCA_016788345.1 Chthonomonadaceae bacterium | reverse complement strand
AGGGAAGTTCCGTGGCGATGTCTTCGTCACAGGGTTCATTGCAAATGTCCTCATCGCATTTTTTTTCACCTGGTTGGGCGACAAAATAGGCGTCAACGTCCGATTGGCAGCCATCCTCGTAATGGGGACAAGAATTTTTACGAACCTTAGTCTCATCAGGCGCCAATTGCTGACAAAATGGCATGATTCGAGGGAAAGGCGACGAAGTGAAGCAGAAGCCAAGGGATCATCGGCAGAAGCGGACACCAACGCGTCGACGACGGTAGCGACATGAATAAAGGACTCGTCTGCGTAATTGATTTGGGCACGACCAAGGTCGTCTGTGTGGCCGCGAGCACGCGCGAGAGCGAAATCAAAGTCGAAGGTGTTTCCACTGTCGGATCGTCAGGCATGAAAAAGGGGGTTGTCGTAGACCAAGATGCTGTCGCGGGGGCCATCGACGAAGCCATAAGCAGAGTCGAACGGGAGGTCGGTCAAGGGTTGGACGATGTCATCGTCTCAGTCAGTGGTGCCCATTTGCAAAGCGTCAACGCTCAAGGTTTTTTGCCGATCCACCCGGGCAATCGACCGATCAGAAGAGACGACGTTTTGGCCGTCGTCGGTCACAGTCGCCAGGTCGTCCTGCCGGCGGACCGAGAACAGATCATGGCCGTGCCCCGCGAATTCCGCCTGGACGGCGAACGAAATGTGAAGGACCCTATCGGCCGGTCTGCGGCACGTATGGAAGTCGTGACCCACGTGGTAACGGGCACGATCAAAGAAGTTAGCGCCGTGGACAAGGCTGTCAATAAGGCAGGCAGGCGGGTCACCGAAATGGTTGTCGCTCCGCTTGGTTCGGGCATGGGGGTTTTGCCAGACAAGGCCCACGAAGAAGGTGCCCTCGTCGTCGATATTGGGGCATCCACGACCAATGTCGCTGTCTTTGTGAACGGAGCGGTCGGATATGTGTGTTGCCTGCCGGTTGGGAGCCACAATGTGACCACAGACCTAGCTGCACTCCTGAAAGTTTCACTAGATGAAGCAGAAAGGTTGAAGACCACCCACGGGGCTGCTTTGAGCCGGGCAGCGGCAGAAAACGAGCCCGTTGAGGTTCATCAGACGAATCAAGATCAAGCTCGACCCATGCAACGTAGGGTACTCTGTGAGATTGTCGAGAGCCGGATGCGAGAAATCGCAAGCCTGGTGGCTCGGGCCGTCGAACGGAGCGGACTAGGTGGACAGTTGGTGGCAGGCGCCTACATCACAGGTGGTGGAAGCATGTTGCCAGCGACTGGGACACTCTTTGGCGAAGCCCTGGGGATCAGTAAGATTTCCATGGCCTATCCAAGGACTTCGGGCAAACACGCCCGTGCTGTCGAACTCCCGACGATGAGCGTTGCGATGGGTCTGGCAAAGTACTGCCTCGAAAGTGAGGACAATGAGTTTGCACCTATCGCCGGCGTAACAAATTGGAAAGACAAGATCAGGACGATCACAACGCCTTTTGTAAGAAAGAGCGAAGGAAGATAACTACATGAGCACCAGTGGCGCAGTCATCAAAGTCATCGGGGTCGGCGGCGGCGGATCCAACGCCGTCAACAGAATGGTCGAGGCCGGAATTCAAGGCGTCGAGTTCATTGCAATGAACTCCGACGTCCAAGTCTTGGACAAATCTTTGGCAAGCAAGAAAGTCCAGTTGGGATTGAACCTGACAAGGGGCCTAGGTGCCGGAGGCGACCCTGAAGTCGGCAAGGCGAGCGCAGAAGAAAGCAAAAGCGAAGTCCGTAAGGTGCTCGAAGGCGCAGACATGGTCTTCATAACCGCTGGCATGGGTGGCGGAACTGGTACTGGGGCAGCGCCTGTCGTGGCCGATCTTGCTCGAGAACTTGGTGCCCTTACTATTGCCATCGTCACTCGTCCATTCGTGTTCGAGGGATCCAGGAGGGTTCGATTGGCAGACCAAGGGGTGACCTCACTCACCGGAAGGGTCGATACGCTCATCACAATCCCCAACGACCGGCTGATGGACGTTGCAGAGCGCAAGACCACCTTGCTCGATGCGTTTCGGATCGCAGACGATGTTTTGCGACAGGGCGTGCAGGGCATCAGCGACATTATCACGGTACCCGGCCAGATCAACGTAGACTTTGCCGACGTAAAGGCCGTCATGGCCAATGCAGGGCCAGCCCTTATGGGAATCGGTTATGGCATCGGCGACCAACGGGCGGTCCAAGCCGCTCAAATGGCAACATCCTCCAAACTGCTGGAGCAAACCATCCATGGCGCACGCGGCCTATTGGTCAACATAACCAGTGGAGAAGACATGACGCTGAGCG
>JAEURO010000242.1 GCA_016788345.1 Chthonomonadaceae bacterium | reverse complement strand
TTCGACGTCGGTTGGAAAGTCGTCGATGTCCGGGTTGATCCTCAGCATTTTCCCTAACAGTTCGTTGGGGTTTTGGGCGCGATTTCCTGGGTCACCGGAACTTCCTCCGTCTCCCGTTGGGACATAGAGGAGTCCATCAGGGCCAAATTCAATGGCCCCAGAATTATGGTTGGTGAACGGTCGAAGGGTTCTGAGGATGCGGAATTCTGAGCCTGGATCGGCGACCAGCGGGTTCGCGGACCGTGTGAACCTTGACAATTGCATGTAGACACCAGCTCTGGTGTAGTGAACGAAAAAGTGGCCGTTCGTAGCATAGTCCGGGTCAAAACATAGACCCAACAGGCCGCGTTCCGATCCAGTCAGGACCGACAGGCTGAGAAATGGTGTAGCCTGCAGGATCCCGTTCACTATGACGCGGATCGCGCCGGACTGCTGGACGACAAACTTGACAGCCGGATCTGTCGGATCCTGCACCACCGCAACCGGCTGAGTCAGACCCGAGACGACGAGCGTTGCCTGCAGGGTCTGGGCATGAGTAATGGCTGCAAAAACTGAAAGACCGATGAAAGAAAGAGCGCGAAGCATAGAAATTCCGGTGCCGGGCAATAGCACGGCAGACACCACATTTTACCGCCGTTGTGGTGCACTGAGTCCCTGTAAGTTTACGGGCTTATGATTCGTCGAGGAACGGGTACCGATAGTCAGTAGGCGGTACGAACGTCTCCTTTATTGTCCTCGGGCTGAGCCATCTGTAGAGGTTCAGCGGAGAGCCTGCCTTGTCGTTCGTGCCACTGGCCCTTGCACCACCGAAAGGTTGCTGACCGACGACAGCTCCAGTCGGCTTGTCGTTGATATAGAAGTTTCCTGCCGCGTTTCTCAACTTTCTTGTGGCCAGCTCAACGATCGAACGGTCTTTTGCCAAGATCGAACCCGTTAAAGCGTAAGGACTAGTCTCATTGACCAGGTCCAATGTTTCTTCAAACTTTTTGCAATCAAACGTATACACTGTTAAGACTGGACCAAAAATCTCTTCACACATCGTCAGCCATTTGGGATCGCTGACTTCGATGACTGTCGGTTCAATAAAGTATCCAACCGATTTGTCGTAGCCTCCGCCCACCAAAATGTTCACATTTGGGTCAGCCGTGGCCTTTTCAATGTATCCAACAATGCTGTCAAAGCTCTTTTCGTCAATGACAGCATTGACAAAGTTTGAGAAATCCTCGACAGTGCCCATCTTGAGCGACTTCACGCCTTCGACCAAACTCTTCTTAATGTCATCCGATTTGCATCCAGGAAGATAGGCTCTGCTGGCTGCCGAGCACTTTTGGCCTTGGTATTCGAATGCGCCTCGCAGAAGCGCCGTCGAGACGACTTCGACCTCGGCAGATTTGTGGGCGACGACGAAATCCTTGCCGCCGGTTTCGCCCACAATCCTTGGATAAGACTTATAATGTGCGATGTTTTCACCGATTGCCTTCCACATGTTGTTGAAGGTTCCGGTCGAACCTGTGAAGTGCACTCCTGCAAAGTCTGGGCTAGAAAAACAGACGCGTCCTACGGTGGGTCCGTCCGCCAGGACTAGATTGATCACACCGTCGGGCAACCCTGCCTCCATCAAGATGTTCAGGAACATCTGAGCACTGTAGACTTGTGTGTTCGCCGGCTTCCAAACGACCGTGTTGCCACACATGGCCACACAGGTTGGCAAGTTTCCGCCGATTGCTGTGAAGTTGAACGGTGTGACGGCCAGTACAAAGCCCTCTAGCGGCCTGTATTCGAGCCTGTTATGGATGCCAGGCCCGCTGATTGGCTGTTGTCGATAAATTTGATCCAAGAAATGAACGTTGAACCTTAAGAAATCGATGATTTCGCACGCGGAATCGATTTCTGCCTGGTAGACATTTTTGCTTTGCCCAAGCATGGTCGTGCCGTTCATGTAGGGCCGGTACTTCGTGGCAATCAGGTCGGCGGCTTTGAGGAAAATGTTGGCACGGTTCTCCCAACTCAGAGAATCCCAATGGACTTTGGCGGCCATCGCGGCGTCGACCGCCTGCTGGACATGCGAGTCGCTTCCAACGTGGAACTCACCAAGAACATGGGCGTGCTCATGTGGGGGCCGCATGGCGACCCTCTTGTCAGTCCGCACCTCTTGTCCACCAATGACCATGGGCACGTCGATCTGCTTGGACTTGAGTTCGGTAAGGACGCTCTTGACCTTGGCTCGTTCAGGACTCGCCTTTGCGTAATTGAGGACCGGCTCGTTGACCGGGATGGGAAAGGAGAAGTTGCCCAAATTCATGGACACAGTGTACAAGCTAATCGAACAGCGTCCCGAGGCTGATTGGCTCGACATTCTTGGGATCATCGAA
>JAEURO010000241.1 GCA_016788345.1 Chthonomonadaceae bacterium | reverse complement strand
CGACATGAGGTCATGGACTTTGACCGAACCAGTTTCGCTCACTCGGCCAAGGTCGTTCCGTCCCAGATCGACTAGCATCGCATGTTCCGCGCGTTCCTTTTCGTCTCCAAGAAGGGAAGCGGCCATCTCATCGTCTTCAGCCAAGTCCTTTCCGCGAGAACGTGTTCCAGCGATTGGTCGGACGGCTGCTGTTTGTCCATGGAGACTGACGAGCAACTCAGGTGACGCACCGACGATGTCGAAGTCCCCAAACCTCATCAAATACATGTAGGGCGATGGGTTGAGTGACCTCAGAGCCCGGTAGACCGTCAAGGGATGGGACGAGGTCTCGCACTCCAGCCTGACGCTAGGGACCACTTGAATCCCGTCTCCCGCCACGATATAGTCCTTGATCGTTTCGACAGCTGTTTCAAAGTCTGATTGGCTTCGGTTGTTCGCCACAGAGAGCACTTCAGGTTTGGTTTCGGGCAACTTGGGAAGCGGAGCCCTGATGATCTTGAGAAGTCTCTGGATTTCCTGACAGGCACGGTCGTAACTGTCCTGTGACCTCTCGCACGAAGATATGACCTTGACAGAGTTCTTTGCATGGTCAAAGACGATGACGGTTTCGACCATCATCATCGCGACCTCTGGAAGTTTGAGATCGTCAGGTGGCGGATTGTTTACAGGCTCTAATCTTCTAACATAGTCATAGGAGAGCATCCCGACTGCGCCACCGATGAACTTTGGAAGTCCGGGCACCAGGCCTGCGTCCACGCACGGAAGCATTCGCCGCATCAATTCAAGCGGGTCTTCGAGCCCTGTTGGGTCGCAACGCAACAAATTGGATGGCCGCACGCCAATAAGGCTGTAGCGAGCCAATTGCTCGCCTCCAGTCACACTCTCCAGCAGGAAGCTGTAGTCTTCATCTTGCGAGACTTTCCAATAGATACTCAGTGGTGTGTCTGTGTCGGCAATGGTGTCGCACCAGACGGGGATGCGGCCAGCGATAGCGGGAAATGCAAGGATTTCCTCAAAGGTCGGAGTCACCACTGCTGCTCAGTTTATCGTCCATACATGGGGCAAACTGGGGTTCATGAGCCTCAAGGGTCGCTGGCAGAGAGTCCAAGACCGAGTTTGTACCGCATGCGAATCCGTTGGGCGCGATCCTGCCACGGTCACGGTCCTCGCTGTGACCAAGACGGTCAGCTTAGATAGCATTGCCCAAGCCATCGATCTCGGAATCTCAGAATTCGCAGAAAGCCGTCTGCAAGAAAGCCTGCCAAAAATTGAGTCGCTCGGCGACCACGTTCGTTGGCACTTTATTGGAAAGCTCCAATCTAACAAAGTGAAGCGGATCGCGACGCATTTTGATGCGGTCCACACCTTTGAAAGCGCGAAACAAGTTAAGCTTTCTGAGCTCTCGGGTCGCACAATCGATGGACTTGTCGAAGTGAACATCGCCGAAGAGCCACAAAAATCGGGAGTTTTTCTTAAAGGCCTTGACGAAACTGTGTCATGTCTGCTAACCTCGCAATCAGTTCGTTTTCGCGGCCTCATGACCATTGGCCCTGTTGTCGCGGATCCAGAGCAAAACCGGATAGTGTTCCGCAGGTTGGCCGAAATTGGTAGGTCTAGCGGGGCAGAATGGTTGAGCATGGGAATGAGCGCGGACTTTGACGTGGCGATCCAAGAAGGAGCCACCCACGTCAGAGTTGGGTCTGCACTCTTTGGCGAGCGAAATTGATCCACGGAAGGAACACAACAAAATCATGGAAGAGACCATTGCCAAGCCTGGCTTTTTTTCTCGAATTGCTGGCCTAGTAAGCCGGGAACAAGAGGATTTCGAAGAAGATTACGATGCACCGGCCCCTGCGCCATTGCGTGTGCACGCCGCCCACCGCTACTCCATCACAGTTCGGCGCCAGGTCGTGTCATTCCAGGACGCGGTCTCAGCTGCCGATGGTCTCAAACGCGGTGAACAGCAGGTATTGAACCTTACAATGGCCACGACGGAGCTACGCGAGAAGATCAAAGACTTCATGTGTGGCGTTAACTATGCCGCGGAAGGTACGTGGGAAGAGCTTGGAGACAATGTCTACTTGCTCGCACCTGCAAGTGCCTTTATTGAGGTCGCGCCTGCCTCTCCGCGCATGCAAACCGAACGGAATTAACTCCTCCTCTCTGGTGAATAAGCGGCAAGGGCCCTGCTCCCGCTCGAATTGGGGTTCGACGACGGGACAGGGCTCCTTGCTGTGCGCCCGCCGGTTTTCCATGCGGCATCCGCGTGTGACAATGCCATACTCGTACCAATGCCTGCGCCTCACTTAGACAAGGTAGTCCTGCGCCCGGACGCGGTTTTATCCCGTGACTCGATCGTCGTCAAGAAGCCTTATCGCTTCTCTAGCAAGGACGAATCCGGAAAGTCCGC
>JAEURO010000240.1 GCA_016788345.1 Chthonomonadaceae bacterium | reverse complement strand
TGATAGAGGCACGGCTGGACAGTTCTTCAGCACCACAAACACAGGAGTTTTCGCAATTACCAACTCAGTCACAGGTACACCGGCCCTGTTCGCAAGCAGCCCGGTGGACCAAGTCGGAGTCACATCCGTCGGTGCCCGTATTATCGGCAAGACGATGGGGCTTTTCTCATCAGCCGATGGAGGCGCCAACGGTCAGACGGTCGGTGTGCAGGGTCAGTCCACAAGTATCGATGGTATCGGAGTCTGGGGGTTGGCCACCCGGACAACGTCGTCGAGTTTCGGCGTCTTCGGAGATTCCAAGAGCACGACGAACGGTACGGGCGTGTTCGGCGTCGCCGCAGGCCAGGGCCTGACTACAGGGGTCTACGGCCGAGGGCTGAGCGCGACGGGGTTTGGCGTCTTCAGCGACGGCCGAACCGGCGCCACCGGCACGAAGAGCTTTGTGATCGATCACCCGCTCGACCCCGAAAACAAGTATTTGATGCACTACTGTGCCGAAGGGCCAGAACCAAGGAATGTCTATCAGGGAACGGTCGTGACAGACTCCGCTGGATTTGCCACCGTCCGGTTGCCGGACTACTATGAAAGCATCAATCGCGACCCCTTGATCCAGTTGACCGTCGTCGATGGCACGACCGACTTCGTTATGGTCAAGGTCACACAAAAAGTGGCCAACGGCCAGTTCCAAATCCGCACGAGCAAACCTCGTGTGGAAGTGAACTGGCGCGTCGATGCGATTCGTAATGATCGTTGGGTTCAGAGATACGGTCGCGAGACAGAACCGGTGAAACCCCAGACGGCGCGTGGCACTTATCTGCGACCTGACCTCTATGGCAAGCCCGAATCCATGGCCCAGATGCGGGTTCCTGGCGAAACAAAGGCTGTTGGCCGACCATGAGCGGCGGCTAGCCCAAACTGCCACGGCTGCAACAAGATTTACTAAGATTGTTCGCCCGATCTCGGTTAGGTTCTGTTGTGAGATAGGATCGACGCTATCCCGGCCAGGGCGACAGGGCCCTCATTCGGTTCCCAGCGAGTGTCACGACCACCAGTTGAGTAGTGGCAGCGACGATCGTACACCGCTTTTCATGTTTGCTGAGTCGCAATACGTCACCACGACGTGAGTAACTTGAGACCCAAGTTCGCAATCCGTACAGTTTTGTCCAGTTAAGTAGATTCAATTGGCGTATTTGTTGCCGGCAAGACGACATCAGAAATAGTGGGATCCAATTGAAGATCCAAAACCTGAACATGAATGTACTTTCCAACTCTCGAGTCCTTCTTGCCACGTTGGCAATTGGCGGCTCGGTCGTAACCCATGCTTACCTTGAAAACTTTGACACATATGCGACGAATAGCAACATCATAGGGCAAGGTGGATGGCGTGGATGGGACAACGATTCGACCCTGAATGCGACTCTTGTCAACACACGGTCTGTCAGTGCTCCAAACTCGATCAGAGCTACAAACTTGACGAATGTTGTGAGACCGCTAGCGGGCTTTACTTCAGGCAAATGGGTGCTGCGTGTCAAGCAATATGTGCCTTCGACCTCTGTCGGGGAGGCTCACTTTGTTCTTTTTAACCGGTACTCAGCAAACAATCACCCAAGTTCCGATTGGAGCGTCGAGCTCGTTGCAGAGTCATTTTCAAGCACAATCCACAATCTGCAATCTGGTGACGTGGCCCCATTGATAAAGGACGCATGGGTCGAAATCAAGTGTGAGATCGACTTGACCGTCAACCACGTCAACGTCTATTACAATGGAGCTCTCTTGACAAACTCCGCGTGGCAGACCGGGGGCCTTCTGGCGATAGGAGCCGTTCAATTGTATGCATTTGACCCGACCTCTCAAGCATTCTATGACGATTTGACGATCGATCCGGCGGGAACGGTCGAGACTCTTGCCCCGGTGGCGGAGCAGCTGTTGCGCGGCCAAGGCGTGTCAGGGAACCTTGGAAGTTGGTCGGCAGACGACAACAACCCGCGCGTGATCAAGAAGTTTTTTGTCATCAACCAAATAGAACCATTTGTACGGGTGAACCTGAACTTCACAACGACGAAGCCATCTCCGACTAGCATAGGCTTTGAGACAAAAGCACGCATGATAGAGGGCGGCCTGTTTCAACTCAGTCTTGGCCTGCTTAACAAAACGAGCGGTCAGTTCGACCTGGTTCAGACAGAGACCGCTGTTTCCACCAACTACAGCGTCTTTTCCGGATCGGCAAGCGGCGATCTCAGCAGGTATGTAGGAACTGGAAACTCGATAACTGGCCAAATCGCAGTGAGGCAAGTTGGCCCTTCTGCGTCACTATCGCCGCAAGCCAGTTTTGAAACGGGCTCGGCGACCGTCGGCGGACAATAACAACTACGGCTTGCCTTTGGAAGGTGTGCTCGTCGCCACTAGCTGGAGGTT
>JAEURO010000023.1:14390-20341 GCA_016788345.1 Chthonomonadaceae bacterium | reverse complement strand
AAACAGCCTCAAAGATGATGTAATAAGCACCACGGTGGAAATTAGCGATCCCAACAACAGGACTGTAGGTCGCGATTGCCAGAAGCGTGGTCGCCAAGAGCATCGAAAGGAACCCATAGAAGATCATCAGGTGCATCGGTGCGCCAGAACGAGGCCGGCTACCTTGAACCTTCTTTTGGCCAAGGACGTTTGTAATGACTCCTTTGAGGTAGTCGGGTCGCCAATTGAGCGGCTTGCCCTGCATCCACTTCCTTGCCGGGCCGACGAACTGCCAGGCCATAATCGCCAGGCTTAGGGCCGTGAGCGCGTAGAAGGTGGCCCGGAATCCCGGGTGCTCCATGTGCATGAACTCAGACCGCGTTGGTTCCACGAAGGGCGGAGTTTACTCGTTTCAAAAGTTCTGCAGGTCTCAGATCGAGTCGGCGGTGAATTGAGCAGACAACCTCAGATCAGCCGGACTTTCCGCATGGCGCCAGACCCAACTGCTTCAGCCACGCTCGACACTGGCAAGACGGACACGCTTTGTTGGGCCAGCCAATTAACAAAGTCTTCGTGGGCGGAGGCATCGACACTAGGTTCGCCTGAACCCACGCCTGCAAAGGCGAAGACTGTCCATTGTGAATTGCCCTCAGACACAAGGTTAGACATGGCCGTCGCCTGGTGTCCGTCCATTGGGTAAGACAGAACAAAGCCTATGTCCGTTGAATCCAGGTCGTTGTTGCCAGGTTGCGCTGAGCGACAGACTCGGTGCCTTTGTTCAACTATACGTCGTAAGCAGTCGGTGTGAGGGCAGCCGACAATCGACCACGGGTACGCAAACGAATGACTCAATTGAGACGGAAACAACTCTTGCAGTAGGGCGTCTGTCTCCTCTATGTCGCTCATCACCATTTCTGGTGTCCAAGAGTCCAACGGACCACAATCCAAGAGGCACCCGTTGCCCACTTCATGGCCCTGGGCAACGGCACTTCGCCAAACGTCCGGTTCCTCCAATAAGTTGAGCGGATCGGCATAAAAAGTTGCCCTGAGCCCTACCGCTTCAAGCTGCGGCAAGACCGTCTCCGCATGGCAAATCTGTGTCCCGTCATATGTCAAAGACACAAAAGTCCTATCTGTCATCACCTACCTTCTATACGAAACCCGACTAAGATTCGTGTCTGATTCAGGACTTATCGTTGAAAGACGACGGGGGGATTGCCCGTACCCTTTGTGATCATGGTCAGTCTGGTCAAATTCTTATCGACTTCGAAAGTGTCGATTGCGTCGTAGAGTTCAAGTGTGTTCACGGGGCTCTTGGACTTCGCATTTTCTTGGGCCGCTTGCACTCGGTCTTTTCCCATGACACGTTCAGTTTTGAAAGACAATAATTGGCCTTCGAGCTTCCATGTTCCCTCCTTGGTAAGCCCTCTCCAATCCGCAATAAATCGTCCATCGCTGTTCAACCGCATGGTGAAACCACCCAGCTTTTCGGCTAGGGCGTTTGTAGCCTTTGAGTCGCTCCCTTCTATCGATTCCGGATATTTCCCGTTCCAAACACCGACGATTGAGCCCGGATCGTCCTTTGTTTCGGGCTTTTTAACTTGGTTTTTTTCGGCGGTGCCACACCCGATGGCAATCAAAAGAAGGGATCCAACTAGCCAGCGCATCTTTTGGTTATACACGCTATCACGTCCCTCGTTGGTGACCGAACAGGTCGATGTGCCAACGCGGACAGAGCCTCCAACCGCGCTCCATCACATGGGGGAGGGCTTCGCGTTCTTTTTGATGCAGTGATCCGGCGTCCGTCCCCTGGGCCATGACGAGAATGCGGCCCGGCTCAACATGTGGAAGAAGCCTAATAAGAGATTCGATTTCGGCAAAATCCTCGTGAATATGGTCTACGACGAACTTTAGCTGGACGTTGTAAGTCTCGATAAGCTTGGACAGGTTATCGATTGATATCCGTCTTGACTCATGTCGCGCTTTCCACTCTCCAACAGGGGTCGAATTGGCAAGCTTCGGACTGATCGAAACAAGATCGGCTGGCAGGCGCCGAAAAAACGTCCCTGCCGTTTCAATTGTCACAGTCCTTCCCAGAGACTTTAACCGCTTGGTCAGATCCTCGATTGCTTCGAACATCATGGGCTCTCCTCCAGTGACAACCACATGGTTATGCACCGTTTGGTTGACAATGTCAGTTATCGATAGGGGCGAGCCTTCAGGGTTCCAACTGGCGTACGGGGTGTCACACCAAGAGCAACGAAGGTTGCAGCCGCTGACACGAACAAAGGTCGAAGGGGTGCCAGCCCAGATTCCTTCACCTTGGACACTGTCAAAGATTTCGCATATCGGCAACGTGGCTCCCGTTGTTTTCAACTCTCTGCAGAACGATAATCTTGGGTCAGTTTCGCCTATGTCGCTGAACGCTTTCTGACGGATTCTGCATGAGTCGCACTCACCACATGGTGCGCCACTCTCGCAGGGGTCATAGCACGATGAAGTCTCTCCGTAATCAACGCCAAGTTCGATCCCCATCCGAATGATCTCCGGTTTCCCCATGTTTATCAGTGGAGCCTCAATCACCACTTCATGGCCCTCCACGGTGGCTTTTGTCGCGACCCTTGCAAGTGCCTGGAAGGCCGTGACAAACTCAGGTCGACAGTCGGGGTAGCCACTGTAGTCAACGGCATTGACTCCGACAAAAATTGCGGACGCACCGACGACCTCGGCATAAGCAAGGGCCATGGAGAGGAAAACAGTGTTGCGGGCAGGAACATAAGTGACAGGCACCTCCCCATCGCCTGTGCCACTCTTGGGGACATCTATGTCGTCTGTGAGGGCACTACCACCGAACAACCGCAAGTCTACATGGGCGATCTTGTGACTGGCCACACCGATCGTCTTTGCCACTGTCTGCGCGCACTCTTTCTCAATGATGTGCCGTTGTCCATATTCAATTGTCAAGGCATGACATTCGTAACCACTTTGTTTTGCAAGAGCCAGCACTGTCGCGGAGTCCAATCCACCGCTTAGAAGGACGACAGCCCTCTTCATGGAGGCGGGCAGCCCTCGACAAGGTAAGGTGCCAGGCGCGTCAGCCACTCGGTCGCGACATCCGCTTCTAACCAGATTCCGTCCTCCCGGTAGTCTTCTGTGATTACTGTTCCAAACTTATGGCAAGCTTCAACGAGCTGACTTTGGTCATAAGGGACGATGGCGACGATCCTTGACCTGCCACCCCGGAGCATCTTTGAGATTAGTGCGAAAAGATCTGCCATCCCTTCGCCATTTTTGGCCGACACTGCGACAGAATCCGGCCATTCTGCCACAAGCTGTCTGGCAAACGTGTGGTCTTCCAGGGCGTCGATCTTGTTGAAAACAGTAAGGACCGGCCTGTCAGATGCACCAATGTCCATCAGGGTCTCAAGTACGGCGTCCCGTTGACCTTCCCAATCTGGGTGGCTCACGTCCACCACATGGAGAAGCAAGTCTGCCCCGGAAACTTCTTCCAGGGTCGCCCTGAACGCGGCGACAAGTTGGGTCGGTAGATTGCGAATAAACCCGACCGTGTCGGTCAAGAAAAACGTCAGATTTGGTGAGTCAACTCTTCGTGTCGTCGGATCCAAGGTGGCAAATGGCATTGCGTCCACTAGGAGCCCGGTCGAACACAACCTGTTCATCAAAGTCGACTTCCCTGCGCTCGTATAGCCGACCAAGGAGAGCGAAGGGATGGGATGGGAGCTTCTCGCGACTCGTTGCATAGCTCGGTGCTGCTTGACACCCTCGATCGCCTCTTTAAGCCTGGCGATTCTGGCGTTCACTAACCGTCTGTCGCTCTCGAGCTGAGTCTCGCCGGGACCTCTCATACCGATACCCCCCCTTTGCCTTTCAAACTTTGTGTACACGCTCATGAGGCGGGGGAGTCTGTAGATCAATTGGGCTAGCTCGACTTGAAGCTGGCCCTCGGTCGTTTTAGCTCGGCGAGCAAAAATGTCGAGGATCAGCGTCGTTCGATCAAGGACTTTTCGCTGCCAAGCCTCTTCTAAGTTGCGGATCTGGATGCCGGACAGTTCTGCGTCAACGACCACGACGTCGGCTTCGGTTTCGACGAGATAGTGGCCGATCTCCCCGACCTTTCCCGATCCGAGATAGCCTGCCTTGTGCGGGCGGTCGATCCTTTGCCGGGTCGATCCACAGGCCTCGCCACCCGCGGCCTCCACCAAGCCCTCCAACTCTTGTTCGACAAAGTGGTCGTCAGCTGCGTCGGGATTGACGAAGACCAAAAAGACTCGTTCTTGCGGGTCTTGCGTCAGCTTAGGTTCGGGCATCCGTCAGAACTTCGTGACGCCCCATTTGACGGCGATCGTCAATCCGCTGAACTTGAGCCCTTCGTAGCTTGGGAATAAATCGTACCTGGCGCTCAGGTTCAGCCGCTCGCCAATGTTGATCCCAAACTCGGCATTCGCGTTGAAGCCCAAACGTTTTCCGCTGACGCGCAAGACATTCGTCGTATCGACTGCGTAGTCGATGTACGACAAGCCACCACGAATCGCACCATAGGGACGCGTCATAGCGCCTGGGCTTCCGAACGGGCGGATCACGCCAACCGTACCGGCGACCATGAAGACCTTACTGCCGTCTTTGCTCTTGCTAAACGTCTCCCAATCGTAAGCCATGTGCTGCTTGGCATACGGATCGATCTTGACTCGGCTTGCACCAAAACTGAACCAGGCGTCGCCAAGCTTTTCGCGCAGTTTTGAATCACTTGGGAAGAAGATCCCGACCGTCGGGCCAAGAAAGCTTTGGGACTGGGCGTTGGCGGCGACACAAACGAGGGCCATGGCTGCGGTTACGAACAATCGTCCTTGAGACATAAGGGACATATTACCAGGCGTGTCAAGTCAAGGGAGTCGTCCACGTGCGACCAATGAGACAAGTGCCTGTGCAGGTAAGATATCTCGGTGCCCACAGTCCCTCGGCACAGAGGCGCGTCTCCCGATACCGGCCCGACCGGAGTGTCTATTGCCGCAAACCCAAGAGGGATCGAAACCATTATCAGGGAGATCAGTGGGCTGATCACAACCCAGGAACAGACTCAAAATATGGCTCAAGGACAATTTGACTCGGATGTCATCGTAATCGGCGCCGGACCAGGAGGATATGTTGCGGCGATCCGCGCAGCACAGCTTGGCGCAAAAGTCACTGTCGTCGAGAAAGAGTTTCTCGGCGGCACATGTCTCAATTGGGGGTGTATCCCAAGCAAGGCCATGATTGCAGGGGTCTCGATGCTGAACCACGTCAAGCATGCCGGAGACTTTGGGATCTTGGTCAAAGGTGAAGTCGGATTTGACTTCAAGAAATACTCTGAAAGGCGCGATAAGATCGTTTCGACTTTGCGCGGGGGAGTAGGATTTCTTTTCAAAAAGAACAAGGTCAACCATATTGAGGGACTCGCACGGATGGTGGATCTGCACACGGTCGAAGTCGAGAAAGATGGCAAGAAATCAAAAATTTCTGCAAAATCGGTGATCCTCGCCATGGGCTCAAAGATCATTGTTCCCCCAATTCCGGGGCTCAAGGGAGGCAGAGACGATGGAATCTGGACCAGCGACGATGCCGTCACAGCACCGTTCATCCCAAAGAAGATTTTGATCATCGGTGGGGGTGTGATTGGAGTTGAGTTCGGCTATGTGTTCAACGGACTAGGCTCTGACGTCACGATCGTCGAGATGATGCCACGGGTCATTCCTATGGCCGACGACGATCTAGGGGCAGAGCTCGGAAAGCAACTCACTCGACAAGGGATTACGATCAAAACAGGCAGCGCGGTAGAAAAGCTAGAGAAAACCAAATCCGGATGGAAAGTGACCGTCAAGAGTGGGACGACTTCCACTGATGACACTTACGACGTCGTTTTGGTCGCAGTGGGCCGGAGAGCGTTCACGGACGATCTCGGGCTGGAAAAAGTTGGT
>JAEURO010000023.1:0-14380 GCA_016788345.1 Chthonomonadaceae bacterium | reverse complement strand
AGCGGAGTTGAGGTGGACGACTCGCTGCGCTCCAGCGTTCCCAATATTTTCGCCATCGGCGATGTCACCGGCCGGATACAGTTGGCCCATGTCGCGAGCTACGAAGGGTCGATTGCAGCAGAAAACGCCGTCCATGGATCCTCAAAGAAGCCAGACTACCGGGCCGTGCCTAACTGTATCTACACGGAACCGGAAGTCGCGACTGTTGGCTTGACAGAGGGCCAAGCCAAAGAGCAGGGCTACGATGTCGCCACTGGCAAGTTCGCCTTTCGACCGCTTGGCAAGGCCATGGCTTCTGGTGAGCAAGAAGGGTTTGTCAAAGTTGTGAGCGAGAAAAGGTACGGAGAAGTGTTAGGTGTCCACGTGATCGGAGCCCATGCCACCGACCTGATCGCCCAGGCTGTCGTAGCCATCAAGCTCGAGGCCACGGTAGACGTCATGGTTGATACGATCCATGCCCATCCGACGATGACGGAAGCTTTCTTGGAAGCCTACGAAGACACTCATGGAAAAGCCATCCACAAAGCCTGATAAAGTTACCTGTTTCATTTTTGTAAACGATTTTGTTACAATTTGAATCGGTCAAAAGTGAGCACGAAGCAGGGCAATTCAACAAGTGCTCATTTGATCAAAAGTGTGCCCACGCTGGCGGCATATGCTGCTCAAACAATAGCGTGGACACCCTTTTGTTGTTAGACCGACCATGGACGGGAACAGACGAATGAATAAGCACAGGCTATCTGAGAGAGAAATCGGCATTTTGAGCCAGGCGGCTGAGGGGTTCGGCGACAAGGAGATCGCAGCGAACTTGGGCTTGAGCCTAGGAACTGTGAGGACATATTGGTCCAGGGTCAGAGCAAAGCTCAATGCGGCGACGAGGTCGCAAGCCGTTGGAAAGTTTGTCATAGAATCTGCAGGCGCAGGGCAGCCTCAATGCATAAGCTCCGTTCTTGGCACTTTTCTTGACGAAGTCAACCTTCCTGCCTGGGAGGTAGGGTCATCGGGAGAAGTGAAACGAACGCTTAACGATTGCGGCATGGCCCTCTATGAACAGTTCAAGCAAGTGTCGAACAATTGGATCATACAATTAGATGAGAGTTTCCAACGGGTTTTGGAGCACACCATGGGAGCAAAGTCATCTCAGGTCAAAATAACTCCATTCAAATGCCGCTCGATGTCAATCGAAGGTCAGGCCGTCCTGCTCCCGCGAAGTTCGTCGAGCGGAAACACGATCGTAGTCTTTTTTCCGAATTAACGGGCCGTGGACAATGACTGCCACTTGGGTTGGAGTGCACGGGACTCTGGTGTGTCGACCATCGACCGGCCGTTCTTGATATAGAACGCGAACTCCTCCGGAAACACTCTGAGTGCGGCTGCGACTGGCCAAGCTGCTGCGTCTCCGAGTCCGCAAAACGACCTGCCATCTATTTGTTTTGTAATGTCCAAGAGGAGTTCCGCGTCACCTGGCTGGCCGTTTCCGCGAACAATACGCTCCAAAATTTGAACCATCCATTTCGTCCCTTCCCTGCATGGCGTACATTTGCCACAGCTCTCGTTGGCATAAAAAAGCGCCGTCCGCCAAATAAAGCTCACGATGCAGGTGTGCTCATTGAGGAACATGCATCCTCCGCTCCCCACCATCGACTTGACGTCGCTCATCTCCTCATACCCTAGGATTGCCCGCCCGCAGTCGTCCGCGTTAACGATAGGGACGCTCGATCCTCCAGGGACGCAAGCTTTCAATTGGCCCCCTTTCATGCCGCCTGCAAGATTGAGAAGCTCCATGAGGGTGGTTCCAAATTCGATCTCGTAGTTGCCAGGTTTGTTGACATGCCCACTGACCGAAAATATTTTTGTTCCACGAGAGTTTTTCGTGGAAGCCCCGAGTGTCGCATACCATTCCCCTCCACGATCGATTATGAAAGGGGCGCAGGCGTAAGTTTCGACGTTGTTTATGATCGTTGGCCTGTCCCAGAGTCCTGCAACTGTGGGAAGCGGCGCGTGTGGGAACTTGAGCCGAGGCATGCCGCGCTCTCCCATGAGACTGGACATCAGCGCGCTCTCTTCGCCGCACTCATAACTCCCGGCACCTAAATGGATGTAGAGATCGAAGTCAAACCCGCTTCCGCAAATGTTTTTGCCGAGATACCCTTTGTCATAAGCCTCATCAATGGCGATCCGCAAGGCTTTTGCGGCATCAACAAACTCTGCCCGGATATAGATGTAGCCGCAATCGGCTTGGGTCGCAAAGCCACCGATGGTCATGCCCTCGATGAGCAAGAACGGAGTCTGCTCCATGAGCTGTTTGTCCTTAAAGGTTCCTGGCTCGCCCTCATCGGCGTTGCACACCATGTAGTGAGGCTTAGTCTTCTCTTTTTCTATCCCATTCCACTTGATCCAGGTTGGGAAGCCAGCCCCGCCCCGCCCCCTTAGACCGCTTGCCTTGACCTGGTCGATGACTTCCTGTCTTTGCATGCCAAGTGCTTTTCTGAGGCCCTTGTAACCCCCAACCTTCAAGTAGCCGTCTAGGGTGGCGTAGGCTGGGTCGTGAGCGTGTTCCAGCAAAAGCTTGTGCTCGGGCATCACAGCATTCTACTCGGATCGGCAAGGCTCAAGCAAAAAACGGGGGCCAGCCTGAATTGGCTGGCCCCCGTGAGAACGAGGCTTATTTGCCTCGGATGCCTTTCGGCATCTCGTTCGAGGCCTCTCCGCCTCCGCTACCGCCGCTGTTCATTTGTACAACGTCCGTGCTCGGTGGTGCCGGCTCTTGATTCGGCGGCACCTGCTTTTGCATCTGGTCTCTTTCCGCGTTAAGTTCCGTGGAAGTCGTTTCGCCGGATCCGCATCCACTGAGGAGTGCCGCGACCACGGACAGTGCGAGGATAGAAGCGATTGTTCTCTTCATAATTTGGCGCGCCTTAGTCAAGGTCCCAAATATAAGCGGTCGTGTCAAAAACTCTGCCGCCCCAGCTCCTCTGGACGTTACATCCTTTAGCGAGTGCCGACAAGTTCACAACCTTTGCGTGTGAATCGACGAAGCCGACAACGGCTTTGCCGCTATGATAGGGCCATGCTCCACCGAACTCGTTCCAGACCTTTCGTCCGGGTTGCCAACCTGTCCACCACCAGCGGCCTGTACAGCCTTCGTGCAGAGGCGGCAACGTGTCGGAGCCGTCTTGGTTAAACCGGCAGGGCATGTCAAGGCCCCAGTTACCGCCGCCCTTCGGGGCGTCGCCGTTTCGATCCCAAACCGAGTTCACGAACATTATCGTGTTGGCAGAGTCTGTGACACGGGTCAAGTTCGTTCCACCGGCGACGAACGTCCGACCACCCGAGCAGTTCGCGCCCATAACGCTGAAATACTGGGTGTTGTAACCGTAGTCGTTCTTGATCGCCAAGTTGAATTCTGTCTGCAACTGCTTATAGGGCGGCTGAAGGGTGTCAGGATCGACGAGGTCAACAGTCAGGCGCTCTTTTCGGCTAGCCGGACTGTTTGGATCGGCCCAGATGTCCATGTTCTTCATGTAGGGCAGTACCAATTGGCCGATAGCACGGTCACCCTGTCGAGTGTCGTACGTATTGTTGTATTGGATTGGCGTGGCAGTATCGTCCGAGTCAGAAGTGTAAATATTCATGGCCGTCAGATATTGCTTTTGATTGTTGATGCTGGCAGTCTTTTTGGCAGTGAGCTTGGCCTGTGCAAAAACAGGGAACAAGATTGCAGCCAGAATGGCTATGATCGCGATGACCACCAAGAGCTCAATGAGCGTGAATGCTCGTTTCGATGTCATATGATGTCTCCTAGAAGGATGCTCTCTCAAGGCACACTTTACACCAAGTAAGCCCAAAATCAACCTCTTCAAATTGAAATTTTAAGAAAATTTTGTGGACTTGTCAAGAGTTGCCGTTCTTCAAGTGCACTTTTACAATAGAATCGGCAAGCTGAACCGAGCTTGAAATCTCTTCCTTTCGGAGACTCTCCAGCAAGCTGTCCAGGCTCTCGGGAGTGACGGGCCCGACATACTGGTCGCCTATTTGAAGCACTGGAGCCCGGTCACACGCGTCAAGGCATTCGACCTCGTGAATAGTGAACATACCGTCGGCGGTCGTCTCCCCGAGCTTGACGCCAAGCTTTTCCTCAAGTGCATCGACGATTCGATAGGCACCGCACATGTGGCAACTCAAGCAGGTGCACACTTCGATCATGTGCTTCCCAGGTTCGTGCTCCGTGTTGTACATGGAATAGAAAGTCGCCACACCTTCGACCTCTGCATAGCTTCTCTGAAGCCGGAATGCGACTTCTGCAATGGCAGGGGCCGGTAACCATCCATACTCCCGCTGTGCGATCCACAAGCATGGAAGTACGCAGCTCTTCAGATCCGGGTAGTGGCCCTTGAGCCCTTCAAGTTCAGCGATGGCTTTCTCGCTAAACTTAAGCTCCAAATCCTCGGCCCTTGGTGCCTTTGGACGACCGTTTTGCAGTTGGATTGTCTCGCTCACTGGCTACTAGAGTACCGCACGTCCACCGTTAGTGGCATTGCACGTTTTGACCGAAGTTGTAGTCAAAGTTAGAATCGGGCCGGAAGAAGCTAAGGTAGTTGTACCTCTCTCCTGCTTCGTGACAAGTGTGAAAGAATCTCAGCATCCCGTTGGGGCCGAACGACCTGACCGGGTGGTCATATGACGTGACCATTTTTCCATTCGGTGTGGCAGATCCGGTGGGGTTCAGCGGTATGAACTTGGCATGGCCGTCACAATAGACGAAGGGCATACCGCGGCTTACGACCCATCCCGTCTCGTTTTGCGGCATTTGTCCTGACAGCCAGCCATAAGTGTAATCACTTCTGTCGCCAGCACTGTTCGGCCCTTGAAAAACGCAGGGCTGACGTGCGCAGATCAAAAGTGGGTTTGTGTACGTGTATCCCCGGATTTCCTCACGCATGTTCCCGAACCAAACCAGTGTCAGCTTTGAGGGCATGGCGACGGCCGTTGAATTGTAGGACGCTAAGACACCGTTGAGCGAGACCGACCCGTTGTGAAACGGATATCTTGGGTTGCTGTACGTGCCGGCGCTGAACGCATAGGTGTACTGGCCTCGAAGCGTTTGAATATCGTAATTCTTAGCATAGGGCTGGACAGAGTTGGCCCATGCGACAGCGTCCGCCTCTTGCCGAGCGGCACTGTCCCAACCTGCAGGCAAGGCGATCGGATAGTTGTAGCGCACCTGGCCGTTGGCAAAAGTCTGCTGCATGATGGGGTACAGGTCGTCTGAATCTGGAATGTAAAGCATGGTCGCGTTCGCCAATTGCTTCACTGAATTGATCGCAGTGACTTTTCTAGCCGCCTCCTTGGCCTGACCGAAGACAGGAAAGAGGATAGCGGCCAAGATCGCAATAATGGCGATCACGACGAGGAGTTCAATGAGCGTAAATGCTCTTCGCATGGGCCCATTATATGTTATTTTCCTAGCCAATACATTTGCAACAATGTAACCATGTCAAAGTGCACGTGGTGCCTCGGCACTCCGGAATACGAGAAATACCATGACGAGGAGTGGGGCGTCCCAAGCTTCGACGACCGGCACCTGTTTGAAATGTTAATCCTCGAGGGGGCACAGGCCGGACTCAGTTGGTCAACAATCCTCCATCGTAGGCACGGCTACCGTGCCGCCTATCGAGACTTTGATCCAGAGGTGGTGGCGGCCTTTTCTGACAGCGATGTGGAACGGCTTCTCCAAGATCCTGGAATCATCCGGAATCGCGCCAAAGTACGGGCAAGCGTCAGCAATGCCCAAGCCTTTCTGGAAGTAGCCGAAGAATTTGGATCGTTCTCGTCTTATCAGTGGAGGTTCGTCGAGGGGAAACCTCTCCAAAACGAGTTCAAATGCTTGCAGGACGTCCCAGCAGAAACGCCAGAGTCGGTCGCCATGAGCAAAGATTTGCGGCAACGCGGTTTCAAGTTTGTCGGGCCAACCATAGTTTACGCACACATGCAGTCTGTCGGGATGGTGAATGACCATGTGACCGACTGCCCACGTCACGGCCAGGTGCGGGCGATGGCTAGCAAGCTGTAACGATCAAACCAGAGACGCTGCAAAATGCAGCCTGTCGCTTTTACGCCGAGGAGGTTGCAATGTATAGCTGTCGTAAACCAAAACTTCACCAAATCCTGCCAGTTCGAGCCATCCGAGGATCTCGTCCGTTTCGTAGGCACGCTGCCAATGGATTTCTTCAAACGTCGCGCCGTTTCGTTCAAAACGCATGTCGACCCGGATCAGCTTAGTACCAGCATCGTACTCACCGACCCAGTCATATCGAATGGGTGCTGACTTTCTCGTCTCCTTTTGATCAAACATTTTTTTCTCGAACGCATAAGCCGTGTTCATGTCGAACACTAGAGAACCTCCCGGTCCAAGGTGCCGTGCGACTTGTTCGATTGCCAGTCGAAGGTCGTCTGGCTCGGTGATATAGTTAAAACTGTCAAAGAACGAATAGGCCCCTTCAAACCGGGCTCCCAGATCCATGTCTTTGGCATTGGCCACATGGAACTCGATCTCGGGACGAAGGCGTCGGGCCTCACTGATCATGTCGGCTGAAAGGTCGACACCTGTGACTTGATAGCCTTCTGACGCGAGAATTCCTGCGACCGTCCCGGTTCCACAGCAAACATCTAGCAGCCGCCTATGCTCGACCCCGAGCTGGGCTTGTAACAATTGGTAGTAGCCGACCCACATCGAATAAGGCACATGGGACATCAGCTCTTCGTAATGGGGTGCCACCGAGACAAAACTCTGACTCAAAACTCCCTCTCAACAAAGCCCTTTGCGACCATCTCAACTGACATCTCATCCGCCTTGGAGACCAGGCCCAGTCCGCACCGCAAGTTGACAATCGCCGATTGCAAAATATCTTTTGCCAGATCTCGGGATTCCTGGACGCCGATCACCGCCGGATAAGTGAGCTTTCGTTTTGCGGAGTCGGTTCCGCTTGATTTTCCTAGCTTTTGAGGTTCACCTGTCACGTTTAATACGTCATCAACTATTTGGAAAGCAAGGCCGAGTTCCATGCCGAACTTGCCGTATTCAGCTGCGGCCTCGGGTGCGCTTCCTGCGGCCAGGGCACCCATCTCACAAGCAGACGACACGAGGGCCCCAGTCTTTTTGCGGTGGATGCTTTCGACAAGTGCGATGTCCTGCTCTCCACCTTCAGATTCGACATCCATCACCTCGCCTCCAACAAGGCCCAGGCAGCCGCTTGCGATGGCTAATGACTTGAGGCAGTTTGGGCAGTCGCTCGCCACGGCAAAGGCCAAGGCGAAAAGGGCGTCGCCAGCCAATATTGCGGTCGATTCTCCAAACTTGACGTGGACTGTTGGGCGACCACGGCGAATGTTGTCGTTGTCAATCGAAGGCAGGTCATCGTGGACCAAGCTGAAGCAATGGACCAACTCAGCTGCGCAACCCATGTCCAGGGCCTTCAAAGGATCCCCGCAGACGTCAGAAGCGACAGCCATGCTCAGTATTGGGCGCAGGCGCTTTCCTCCCCCAAGCACCGCATACCCCATGGCCTTTTGCAAAGAGTCCGGGCATGACCCTGGTGATGGAAGTAATTCCTCTAACCGCTTCTCTACCCAGCTACGGGCCGACTCCAGGTCGATGTTCAAGGGATCCAGAATACCGGCCACAGAGGGTCCGAAGTGGCCCGTCTGGGATCAATTTTCGGCACTCGAGCCCGCCTATGGGCGGGCATAGTGACGATTCGGACGCTTTACACGTCCAATCTCGTGGGACAATGGCATTCTTGCTGTTCTGCCCGATATACTGCGCTCAACTCGGCAGGATCAAAACTTTATGAAATGGCTTAGAAAGGGACTATTCGCGGTCGCAGTTGCGACCCCGTTCGTAGCGATCGCGGACTTTGACGGACCCGCCCCCGTGGCATGGAGGTGGGCGCAACCTACATCTGCATCGCCCGCTGGGTCACCGATCATCGATAGCGACAATGTATTTGTAGCCGTTGGCGGAAGAATTTATTGCATGGACAAGTCGACCGGCAACACCAAGTGGAGGTTTCCACTTGCCGAGCCGCTAGAATCAAACTTTAGGTCAGGTGCCGTGATGGGGAAAGGCATGGTCGTCGCAGCATCGGACAACCGCACTGTCTACGCTGTAGATTCTTCAAGCGGTAAGTTGTTGTGGCAACACACGAGTGAAAACAGCATTGCGACAAATCCAGTCATCGCGGGCAACCACGTTGTGTTTGGAACGCTGCCAGGTGGAGCCATGTCGCTGGATGCGGCGAACGGCCAACCCGAGTGGAAGGAGCCCGTCAAACTCAAAGGTGCCCCCTATCCTAATTGCGTTGCCTGGCAGGACAGCGTCATCATGATCACCAACGAGCCAGCAGTGATCAGCCTCAACCCAGCCAGCGCAAAGCTCAATTGGAGTGTTGCTGCTGGAAGCATGAATGGTTCGTCAGTGCCAGCGATTTTTGGCGATACAGTGTTTCTTAACACTGGCTACTATCTCACAGCAGTGAGGGCGCAGACCGGTAGCAAAAAGTGGGACGTCAGGATGGACGAGCCATTGGCCTTCGGCCCTGCAGCCGGTGACCACGGTGTTGCTGTTGTGTCCCAGACTGGGACTTTGTACACATTCGACACTCAGGGCCACTTTATGTTTAAGAAGGGCGTGAAACTTGGTGCGTCTCCCAGTTCACAACCAAGTTTTGTAGGCAAACTTGTCTCGGTTGGAGCTGAAAACGGATCGCTCAATATCATTGACCCGAGATCAGGGGAGCTTGTTTTCAACTACGTCGTCCCACCCCTTTTCAAGGGGGCGATGGTTTCAGGTTCTGACAGCAAAGAAACTGAAGTGAAGTATGTCAACGTTGCAGGTCCAGCGACGACCGCCGGGGACACGATGCTGGTTTTGGCACGCGATGGCAGCCTGTTGGCGTTCGATAAGAAGGTCGGCGTAGACCTCACTGCGCCAAACGTGTCGATGATCTGGCCGACGGCAGGCGACCAGGTGAACGGACAACCCCCGCTCGAGGTCTGGTTTAAGATTGAGGACGCCGCATCGGGGATCAATCCTGCTTCGGTGGGCGTCAAAGTAGGCGGTACCGACTACGCTGGCAGTTACTTAAAGGACGGCTACCTCTGGTTCAAAATCTCAACGTCCGGACCGAACCGTCCGCTCAGTGAAGGCCGAGCCGAGATCACGGTCACTGCAGCCGATTGGATGGGCAACAAGACCGAAGCCAAGTTTGTTCTCAACGTTGACAGTACAATTCCGGCAATTGGCGGGCCGCCCCGCAAGGATTCGGATGCTGGCAGCAGCCCCGGTGGAGGCTTCGGAAAAGGTGGAAAGGGCGGCGGCTAAGCTGGCCAAAATAGACTTAGCTCTTTGCCAGCGGCTCTTGATGACAGAAGCTCCTACCCATCGGGTCGGAGCTTTCTTGCAAGTGCTCAATGAAACGGGCCGGGAAGACTGGTCTGGGTTTACAGACTCTGAAGTCGAGCGGGCAAAGCTAGCGGACCCTGACCGACCAGGACGGTGCTCTGCAGAGTTGTTTATCGACAAGTCGACAGGGAGATTGTGCTTTGTGCGCGGAGAACTTGACGCCCTCACTAGGGTCATAGTTGGTGTTGTGGGCACACGAACGGCTACAACGTATGGTCTTTCGGTCACGAAACACTTTTCATCCATTTTCGCCGCCCATGGTTGCTCCGTGCTCAGCGGGGGAGCGATAGGAATCGACGCCGCAGCGCACCTCGAGGCTATAGAGGCAGGTGGAAAGACCATCGTGGCAGTCCCTTGCGGTGTAGACGTCGTCTACCCTCCTCGACACAAGATCCTTTTTGAGAAGTCGATGACAAGCGGATGCCTTGTCAGCCCGTTTGCCTGTGGCGCCCCAATGGAGACTCGCCGGCTCTTGGCAAGAAACCATTTCTTGGCCGGACTATGCGACGCGCTGGTCGTCATCGAAGCCCCCGAAGGGTCTGGTTCCCTTATCACAGCGACCGCGGCCATCGAACAAGGCAAACCGGTCTTTGTCGCACCCGGGCCTCTGTTCCAGTCTTCATTCGTCGGCTCCCACAACCTGATCAGGACTGGAGCGCAACTCGTCAGCGACCCTCGACAAGTCCTTGAATTCCTAGGTGTCGCGGTGAATGGGACTGGCCATCAAGAATCCCTGACAGAAGGTTCAGCAGAAGCGATCGTGTTTGACTGCCTCGACGGAATGCCCAAATCTGCCGAAGCACTTGGATTAGCAACCAGTTTGTCTGTCAATGAAGTCTTGACCGCGCTCACGTTCCTAGAACTTGACGATCGTGTTTTGAAGTCACCTGAAGGGTACTCTCGAAAGCGATGACTGGACTGTTCTTGGCGCTTGGCCCAGAAGGGTTTGGAACATACAAAAGGTCCGAAGATGGCACATTGAGCCCGACACCGGGGACGCCTGACGGAATCCTCGTGCCTGGGTTAGTCGACGTCCATATTCACGGTGCATATGGATTAGATTTTATGTCTAACACGCCTCAGCAGTCCACTGAGTTGTGCGACAAACTTGCGTCGATTGGCTATGAAGCGTTGCTTCCGACTACGGTCACATCAAGCGCGGCAAATGTCCAAAACTTCCTTGCCAACTTGCCAGAGCATCCGTTGATTGCCGGGTTTCACCTTGAGGGCCCCTTCATCAGCCCAGAGTTTCCTGGAGCACAGCCTCAGTCATCAATTGTCTCATACGCTGCGGCCTTCGATGAATGGCAACCTGTCTTGGAGGATCCTCGACTCCGGGTTGTGACCCTTGCGCCAGAAATAGATGGGCACCTCTCCCTCATTGAAAACCTGTCGTCAAAAGGTGTTACGGTCAGTCTCGGGCACACTGCCGCCACTGAATATGATGCCCATAGGGCTTTCCGCGCCGGAGCGACCCAAACAACGCATACGTTCAACGCAATGAGGCCACTCCATCACCGCGAGCCATCTCTCTTGGGTGCTGCTATGGTCAATGATGACGTCCAGTGTGAACTGATCTATGATCGGGCACATGTCGCAAGGCCGGTCGCGGACATTTTGATTCGATGCAAAGGAACCCATGGGGTGCTGGCCGTCAGCGACTGTTCGGCGGCAGCCGGAATGCCTGATGGGCACAAGTTTGAAATGTGGGGCCATAAGGTTGTCCTACGCAACGGAAACGTGGTCATCGACTTTGCGGATGAGCACAAATCCACCCTAGCAGGTTCCACGGCCACCTTGTACGACTGTTTCAAGAACATGTGGTCAGATTTTGGTCCCGAAGTCGCTATTAGGACTTGTTGTTTGAACCCACGTCATGTTGCGCGGGTCGACCCTGATCCTTCGACTTGGCTGATTTTAGACCACAGATTAGAGATTTGCGAAAGGTTGACGGCCGACCGGCCTTGAGCCAGGCAGTGGCTCGTGTCACACTGAGATCATTCATGATTGTCGAATCCTATGACGATGTCGTCGTCTTGTCAGGCCCCTTACGGTCTAACTTTTGGGAAACAATCCACACGGCCATCCAACTGACCCTCAAGAGGCACCCAACCGGGGTCATTGTGGATTGTAGCGGCATCACCGAACTCACAAACTCTGGCGCGGAGACATTTCAGGACGCGATGATGTTTGTCCGCGACCATGATGGGGCGCGAATTGTACTTGCGGCAGTCTCTGAGCCCGTCATGGAAGTTCTGAGGCACGTGCCAGACGTGCGCTCACAGTTGCCGGTCGTGAACACAGTCGAAGAGGCCCGGCTTTCGCTCGATCTCTTGGTACACGAAGCTGAACACGGTAAGAAAAAGAAAAAAGAGACCATCCGCCCATTCGACCGGCACATTGTCGCTGTGATCAGCGGAGACGAGTCTGACGATCAGATGTTCCGGGTCACAGAGGAGTTGGTTGACACCTTGCCCGCGAAAGTGATCTTGCTTTGCCCAGTGGTCGTGCCCAGGGAACTACCTCTTACTTCGCCGATGCCGACCCAAGAGGCCAGGGCCGCAAGCGCTTTGGAGGGCGGTAAATCGCGTTTGTCGGCAAGAGGCGTGCCATGCGACATCAAGCTGGAACGGACGAGGGACATCCCGTCAATCCTTCAGGATGTGGCACTAGAATATGACGCCGCCCATGTCATCGTCGGACTGGCGTCGGATTTGAAAGGTGACGAAGAATACTTAAAGGTCCTCAAACAAGTCATCGAGAAGGTCAAGAGGCCACTCGTTATCGTTCGAGGAGAGCGAAGCTAGCGCAATGCCCGGGGACAAAGCTCTGCGCGACAAAACCATGTCGAATGGACTTACACTGACAGTGATCGGGTTCATTGTGACGTCAGCAGTAGTCTTTGCACTACCCAACTTAGGCCCTAAAGATCCTTCTGAATGGGGCCAGC
Source organism: Chthonomonadaceae bacterium (assembly GCA_016788345.1). Classification (GTDB taxonomy): domain Bacteria; phylum Armatimonadota; class Fimbriimonadia; order Fimbriimonadales; family Fimbriimonadaceae; genus JAEURO01. The sequence goes on along the minus strand of JAEURO010000023.1, from coordinate 1,967 downwards.
CGATCATATGGCTCAGCATGGGCACCGTGGTCGGACTGACTCTGTTTTCAATTGGAGTCTTCAAATGCTTCAAAGCCCACAGGATGGATCTCGATGACTAAGCCAACACGCTAGGGCTTCTGCTTTTCGGCCCGGAGCTGGTCTTCCAGTGCGGAGACCTTTCGATTAACGTTCCTCAGATAGAGCCACAGGCCTAACCACACCAGTAGGGGTGGGATGCTGGCCATCACCATTTTCCAATCCATGTCTGTTGTTCACCATTATGTCTAGTCGGGCCGCTTTAGCACGTAGCAGGAAGCAGTGCAAAACCGCAATTGAGAGAAACAAAAGGGATCCTAAGACCCCTCCTCGATAGTACTCGTCCATCGACCCTTGTTGAACCGTGGTCGTTGGGTGAACACTATTTTGGAGCACCTGAGGGAGGCGCGGAAAAACTAGGATCAGGAAGAATGCTGGCAGTAGGGTCAGGACTGAATAGGCGGACGACACTGCAGCCCTTTGCTTTTCGTCCGAAAACCCACCTCGGAGCACGAGGCCGACTGCAAAGAGGAACAAAACCATCAAAAAAGACGTCTGGCGCGGATCCCATTGCCACCACAACTGCCACTGAGCTTTGCTAAAAACGATTCCTGTCGCCATAGTGACCGCACCCATGACAGCTCCCATCTCGACGCCAGCCCCGAGCCAGGAGTCCCACTTCAAATCGCGTTTCACTAAGTACAAGACCCCGAACACCGCGATCAACACAATGAAGACCAGAGTCAAAATTGCGCAGGGCAAATGCCAGAACAGGATCCGTGCTAGCGACGGCTCTTGAAAGCCAATCGCATCTGGGGCGATGTAGTTGTACACCGTCATCGCCAACAGTCCAACTAATGTGATTACTTGGAGGGCCTTCACGTCTTGCTTGTCCTATTGTGGCTGTTATCGTGTGCCCGGGGCCGGGCAGGGCTACGACCTTGATAAATCAACACTTTGAACCGCACATTCAAGATATCATAGGGACTATGGACTTCAAGCCAAGCCGCAGAGAATTTGTTGCGACCAGTTTCGCAGGAATCGCGGGAGTAGCCTTCGGACGAGGGGCGCAAGAACAAGATATTGTGCTCGGCTCAGGTGCGCACAAGTACAAGTGGGTTCCTGACTGGCTGACCCCACCAAGCCATATCAAGTATGGCGACACGCACGGCCTCGCACAGGATTCCACTGGCAAGATCTATCTTAGCCATACAGTTCATCCCTCAAGCGAAAGTTCGGACGGGGTGTGCGTGTTCGACGAGCAAGGCAAGTTTCTGGAAAGCTGGGGCCCGCAGTTTAAGGGCGGGTCGCATGGATTGGACGTCCGGAAAGAAGGAGGGGAGGAGTTCATCTATCACTGTGACACGAACCGCCGCAAGGTTTGTAAGACGACCCTCAAGGGAGAAACCATTTGGGAAAGAGGCGAGCCAAAGGAGGCGGGAGTCTACGATGAAAAGCACGCTTACATTCCAACCAATGTAGCATTCGGGCCTGAAGGCGAAATCTTTGTCGCCGATGGCTACGGTTCGAGCTATATCCACATCTATGACAAAAACGGCGAATACAAAAAGACCTTTGGCGGACCAGGAAGCGACAAGGGCAAGGTCCAACAGCCTCACGGGATTTGGCTGGATAATAGAGACGAGGGCGATCCCACGCTTGCTGTTGCCGACAGGGCAAACCGTCGGATCCAATACTTTAGCCTGGAAGGAGAGCACATCGGGTTCGTCACTAATGGCATGAGATTGCCATGCCACTTTTCAATCAGAAATGGCGAGATGCTTGTGCCAGACCTTCAGTCGATCGTGACCATTCTCGACCCATACAATTCAGTCATCGCCCAAATTGGCGACGGCGATCCGACTAACCTCCGAGACCATCCTAGGGCCGACTTTGTGCCAGGAAAGTTCATCCATCCCCACGACGCGATTTTCCTGCGGAACGGAGAC